>JBKOYM010000029.1:0-9128 GCA_046725375.1 Actinomycetota bacterium | reverse complement strand
AGGGCAAGCTCGACCTTCTCGTCAGCCTCGACTTCCGGATGACGAGTACGACGCTGTTCAGCGACATCGTGCTGCCAGCGGCGACCTGGTACGAGAAGCACGATCTGTCCAGCACCGACATGCACCCGTTCGTGCACTCGTTCAACCCCGCGATCAACCCGCCGTGGCAGACGCGGACCGATTACGACGCCTTCCAGACGCTCGCCCGCGCATTCTCCGAGCTCGCCAACGGCCGCCTCGACACCCGGCGAGACCTGGTGGCCGTACCGCTGCTGCACGACACTCCCGACGAACAGGCCAACCCGCGCGGCGTCGTCCGCGATTGGGCCGACGGTTCGGTCGACCCGGTCCCGGGCCAAACGATGCCGAAGCTCGTCGAGGTTGAGCGGGATTATCCAGCCGTCGCCGAGAAGATGGCCGCCCTCGGTCCGTTGGTGGAGCGGCTCGGCACGACCACTAAGGGCTGGACGGTGACGCCCGACAGGGAGGTCGACGAGCTGCGCCGGACCAACGGCATCGTGCGCGGCGGCGTCGCCGACGGTCGGCCGTCGCTGGCCCGCGATGTCCATGCCTGCGAGGCGATCCTGGCGCTGTCCGGTACGACCAACGGCCGGCTCGCGGTGGCCGGATTCCGGGCATTGGAGGAGCGTACAGGCACGGCGCTCGCCGATCTCGCCTTGGACAACGAGGGCAAGCGGATCACCTTCGCCGACACGCAGGCCCGACCCGTCCCCGTGATCACGTCGCCGGAGTGGTCCGGGTCGGAGCACGAGGGCCGGCGCTACACCGCCTTCGTCGTCAACACCGAGCGCCTGAAGCCGTGGCACACCCTCACCGGCCGGCAGCACTTCTTCCTCGACCACGACTGGATGGCCGAGCTCGGTGAGCAGCTTCCGGTCTATCGGCCGCCGCTCAACCTGCAGCGGATCTTCGGCGACCAGGGACTCGACGACACTGCGGCCGAAGTAACCGTCCGCTACCTGACGCCGCATTCGAAGTGGTCGATCCACTCGGAGTACCAGGACAACCTGTTCATGCTGTCGCTGTCGCGCGGCGGCCCGGTGATCTGGATGAGCCCCCAAGACGCTGAACGGATCGGGGTCAGCGACAACGAGTGGATCGAGGCGGTCAACCGCAACGGCGTCGTCGTCGCCCGCGCGATCGTGTCGCACCGGATGCCGAAGGGCACCGTGTTCATGTACCACGCCAAGGACCGAGTCGTGGACGTGCCGCGATCCGAGATCAGCGGCCGCCGTGGCGGCATCCACAACTCACTCACCCGACTGCTGCTCAAACCGTCGCATCTCGTCGGCGGCTACGCGCAATTGTCGTTCGCGTTCAACTACCTCGGCCCCACAGGGAGCCAGCGCGACGAGATCACCGTCATCCGCCGCCGATCGCAGGAGGTGGAGTACTGATGAGTGATTCCAAGGAGTGTCTGGTAGCGGGTGGAGTGGAAGGCGGGGCCGGTTTGTCCGGCTCGTTCCCCCCTCCCTCCAGTACGCGTGGTCTCTCGCCCGATATATCGGGTATGCGGCACCCAAAGTGGAGGGAGGCGGGGACGTCCCGCTGGTTGTGGCGTTCGGGCCAAGCCAGCACCGCGTCGGGGGTGTCGGCCGCCACGAGGACGTCCAGACCTCGCTGGGCCACTCACTGGCGCACGTACGGCCGGAGCGCGTCCACCCTTCTCGCACCGTGCGGCCCGCGTCCCTTCATGCGCGTTGATCACCACTTACTGCGTCCTACCTCAAGCGTCAGGCAGGAGGTGGAGTACTGATGCGCCCGATGGCCCAGCTCGCGATGGTGATGAATCTCGACAAGTGCATCGGCTGCCACACCTGCTCGGTCACGTGCAAGCAGGCGTGGACCAACCGCTCCGGCATGGAGTACGTCTGGTTCAACAACGTCGAGACGCGACCCGGTCAGGGCTACCCGCGGACGTACCAGGATCAGGAGCGCTGGCGAGGCGGCTGGGAGCTCAACCGACGCGGGCGGCTCAAGCTCAAGGGCGGCGGCCGATTCAAGAAGCTGCTGAGCATCTTCTCCAACCCGAAGCTGCCGACGATCAACGACTACTACGAGCCCTGGACGTACGACTACGAAAACCTCACCACCGCGCCGCTCCAGGACCACACCCCGGTCGCGCAGCCGCGGTCACTGATCAGCGGCAAGCCGATGAAGATCGAGTGGAGCGCCAACTGGGACGACAGCCTGGGCGGCGGACCCGAACTGACGCCGAACGACCCGGTGCTCCAGAAGGTGTCCGACCAGATTCGTCTCGACTTCGAGAACACGTTCATGTTCTACCTCCCGCGGATCTGCGAGCACTGCCTCAACCCGTCCTGTGTGGCGTCGTGCCCCTCCGGCGCGATGTACAAGCGCAGCGAGGACGGCATCGTGCTCGTCGACCAGGACCGCTGCCGGGGCTGGCGGATGTGCGTATCGGGCTGTCCGTACAAGAAGGTCTACTTCAACCACAAGACCGGCAAGGCCGAGAAGTGCACCTTCTGCTATCCCCGCGTCGAGGTCGGGCTGCCGACAGTGTGCTCCGAGACGTGTGTCGGCCGGCTGCGGTACATCGGGGTCTTCCTGTACGACGCGGACCGCGTTCTCGAAGCGGCGTCGGTGCCGGACCCGAAGAACCTGTACGAGGCGCAGCTCGACATCCTGCTCGACCCAGACGCTCCCGAGGTGCTCGAGGCCGCCGCGCGTGAGGGTATCCCGCGGGACTGGATCGACGCGGCCCGTCGGTCGCCGGTCTATCGGATGGCCAAGACCTATCGGATCGCGCTGCCGCTGCATCCGGAGTTTCGGACGATGCCGATGGTCTGGTACGTCCCGCCGCTGTCGCCCGTCGTCGACGCGCTCCGCGACACCGGCCACGACGCCGAAGACGCCGATAACCTGTTCGGCGCCGTGAACGCATTGCGGATCCCGGTGGAATACCTCGCGGAACTGTTTACCGCCGGTGACGTACGCCCGGTCGACGCGGTACTCAAACGGCTGGCGGCGATGCGGTCGTACATGCGCGACATCAACCTCGGCCGGGAACCTCGATCCGAGATCGCCGAGCGGGTTGGGATGACCGAGGAGCAGCTGTACGAGATGTACCGGCTGCTCGCGATCGCCAAGTACGAGGACCGCTACGTCATTCCCCCGTCGCACGCCGAGCCGGTCGAAGGGCTCGAGGAGATCGGCTGCTCGCTCGACTACGAGGGCGGGCCGGGCATGTACATCACCGGCTCGGGTGGGCCGTTCGGCGAGGCCTCGGGTCAGCCCGTACCCGCGACGGTCGAGACGTTCCACGCGCTGCGCGACCGGCAGACGTCCGACACGGTCGCCAGCCCGGAGGACAAGGCGGCCAGGGTCAACCTGCTCAACTGGGACGGCAAGGGCACCCCACCCGGACTCTTCCCGCCGCGCGAGGACGACCGATGAGCGAGGAGGGACAGCGGCGTGAGCGCTGACGTTCGGGCTGCCCACCAGGTGGCGTCACTGCTGCTGGCCTATCCAGAGGCGGAGCTGGTGGAGCGGCTGCCGCTGCTGCGACGGGCAGCCGAGGAATGCTCCGCCGACATCCGCGCGTCGCTGCTTCGGTTCCTCGACCACGTGGAGTCGACGCCGCTGGGCGAGCTGCAACGCGACTATGTCGCCACCTTCGACATGAAGCGGCGACGCTGCCTCTACCTGTCCTTCTGGACCCACGGCGACACCCGTACTCGCGGCCAGGCGATCGTGGCGTTCAAGGAGCGCTATGCGGCCAGTGGCGCGCGGTTCGACGCCGACGAGCTGCCGGACCATCTCGCCGTGGTGCTGGAGTTCGCCGCCACGGTCGATCCAGCCACCGGCACCGCGCTGCTCGCCGAGCACCGGCCGGCGCTGACGCTGATCCGCGAGTCGCTCGCGTCCGCGGACTCGCCGTACGCGCTGCTCATCGAGGCCGTGGAGGCAACCCTGCCGGCGGCCGGCGGCGTCGTACTCGAACGAGCGCGCCGGATCGCCCGCGACGGGCCGCCTCGCGAGACGGTCGGGCTCAAGCCGTACCCCGTGCCGCCGTCCATGGAGTCGCTCGGAGGCCGCCGATGAGCAAGCTGCTGTGGGTCGTCCTCCCTTACGTCACCATCGCGATCCTGGTCGGCGGCAGCATCTGGCGCTATCGGTACGACAAGTTCGGCTGGACCACCCGATCCAGCCAGCTGTACGAGAGCCGGTTGCTGCGCATCGGCAGCCCGCTGTTCCATTTCGGCATCCTCGTCGTGGTTGTGGGCCACGTGATCGGGCTGGTGATCCCCGAGTCGTGGACGTCGTCGGCCGGCCTTAGCGAGCACGGCTACCACGTCCAGGCGATCACACTCGGCGGCATCGCCGGATTGTGCACGCTGGTCGGCATCGCGATCCTCATCTATCGGCGCCGGACGACCGGCCCGGTCTTCATCGCGACGACCAAGAACGACAAGGCGATGTACGTCGTCCTGGTCGCCGCGATCATCGTCGGACTCGCCACCACACTTCTTGGCGCCGGTGTCGTCGGCGACGAACACAACTACCGCGAGACGGTGTCGCCGTGGTTCCGGTCGATCTTCTACCTGAATCCGGACGTGGGCGCGATGTCCGATGCGCCGTTCTCGTTCCAGCTGCACACACTGATCGGCATGCTGCTGTTCGCGATCTGGCCGTTCACCCGGCTGGTGCACGCGTTCAGCGCACCGATCGGCTATCTCTTCCGGCCTTACATCGTCTACCGCAGCCGCGCCGCCGCCCTCGGCAGCCGGCCCGCGCGACGCGGCTGGGAACGGTCAGGCTGACTCGACGACGCGGAAGACCAGATGCGCCCAAGCTTCGGCCGCGAAGCGGTCCACCGTTTCGGCGCCGACACGTTGTCGTCCCCGCCGGGCGAGGGCGGTTCGCCGGCATGAACCTCGCCGACTGTCTCGCCACGCCGGCGGCCGGGAGCTGCCTGGCCGCGATGGCACCGGGAACGTTTGGGCCTCGACCGTGCGAAGCGTCTTCGGCGTCGGAGCTGTGATCAGGCCGCAAGGTCGGCTAGGGGGCGAATATTCGGCGTCCGGTTAGCCGGATCGGTCTGATCTGGACAAACTGGGTACGCAGTCCGACCGCCCAGGGCTTGGGGTCCCGGTCTCCCCACAGCTCGACCAGAAGGTCCGGGTCGTCAACGTGTTCCGCGTCCCCGACGACCAGAACGCTCCACCCGCGCTGCATGAACTCGTCGATGTCGTCGATCTCGAAGGCGACCCGACGGTTGTGCATCGCGCCGGCTAATGCACTATCGGCAGCGGTTCGGAAGAAGATGCTGTTGCGATAGACGACATAGTTGACGGGCAGCATCTGCGGACCGTCCGGACCATTGAATCCCACCCGGCCCACCGCCTTGCTCGCCAGCAGCTCTCGGCACTCCTCGGGCGGCAGGTGCTGGAAGAGGGCTGGCTCGAACCATCGTCTGCTGCGCTCGTTTCCACTCACCTCTTACAGGTACCGCAGCTCCGTCAGGTCTCGGACGGGCTTTAGGTCCCGAACCTTAAGGTCGAACGCAACCCGCTTCGTCGAGCACAGGATTCGCGCGACTCAGCTGCGGCCACGTCGACGTCGCCTTCAAGCTCTTGCTTCACCGCCAACGCGTTGGTGATCCCGCCGGTGATGCCGCCACTGACCGGCGCCGCGAACGCGTCCATTGACCGGTACGCGATCGCGGTCCGGCAGTTCCGCCAGCAGATCCTGCCGGCTGGTCTGCCGTCGACGACGGTCTGGAGCTACGGATCTGCGGCGGCGCCCGGCACGTTCAACTACCCGGCGTTCACCGTCGAGGCGCGAGTCGACCGCCCCGCACGTGTCCGGTGGATCAACGACCTGGTCGATCGACGCGGGCGCTTCCTCCCGCACCTGCTGCCGGTCGATCCGACCCTGCATTGGGCCAACCCGCCGGGCGGGATCAGCGGCCGAGATAGCGCTCCGTCGTTCACGTCAACGCCAGGGCCCTACACCGGGCCGGTGCCGATCGTGACGCACCTACACGGGGGACACAGCGCCGAGGAGAGCGACGGCTTCGCCGAGGCGTGGTATCTCCCGCAGGCGACAAACATCCCGGCTGGGTACGCCAGGGTGGGCAGCCACTACGACGAGTTCAAGCGGACATTCGCGGATCGCTGGAACCAGACCTGGCCGGCGGGCACGGCGGTCTTCCAGTACGAGAACGATCAGCGCGCGTCGACGCTGTGGTTTCACGACCACACGTTGGGAATGACCCGGACGAATGTGTATGCCGGGCCGGCCGGGTTCTACCTGCTGCGGGGCGGACCTAGCGATCTGCCGGCCGGGGTGTTGCCCGGACCCGCCCCGGCTCTCGGTGACGCAGCGGGAACTCGCTACTACGAGATCCCGATCGCGGTCCAGGATCGCAGCTTCAATCCCGACGGCTCGCTGTTCTACCCCGACAGCCGGGCGTTCTTCGACGATTTCGGTGGACCGTACGTCCCCGACAGCGACATCGCACCCATCTTCAATCCGGAGTTTTTCGGCAACACGATGGTGGTCAACGGGCGTACTTGGCCGACGCTGGAGGTGGAGCCTCGCCGCTACCGGTTCCGGTTCCTGAACGGCTGCAACTCGCGGTTCCTGATCATGAAGATCGCCACCGACCCGCTCGCACCGCGTCCGGCGCCGGCGGCGCTGCCGTTTTGGCAGATCGGCAGCGAGGGCGGCTTCCTCCCCGCGCCGGTCCAGCTCGACCAGCTGCTGATGGGCCTCGCCGAACGAGCCGACGTGATCGTGGACTTCACCGGGCTGCCGGTCGGCACCGAGCTGTACCTCATCAACGAAGGTCCGGACGAGCCGTTCGGTGGCGAGCCGTTCCCGCCACCCGATGTGACGACGACGGGCCAGGTCATGAAGTTCACGGTGGTTCCGCTGGCGTCGACCGACACCAGCGTGCCGCCCGACCAGTTGACGCTCCCGATCTTCGAGCCGCTCGGACCACCATCGAGGACCCGCCAGGTCTCGCTCAACGAGGTCGACTCGGCGGTCCTCGAAGGTGTCGGACCCCAGGCGGCCCTGCTAGGAACGCTCAGCGCCGGTGGCAATCCCGTTCCGCTGGGCTGGGACGATCCGATTACCGAAAACGTAGCCCTCGGCGCGACCGAGATCTGGGAGATGAGCAACTTCACCGAGGACGCCCACCCGATCCACATCCACGAGGTCCAGTTCCAGGTCGTCGATCGGCAACCGTTCGGAGGGGCGTCCCGGCCGCCCGAGCCGTGGCAGTCCGGCTTCAAGGACACGGTTATCGCCTTCCCAGGCGAGATCACCAGGGTCAAGGCACTGTTCGACCTGGCTGGCCTCTACGTCTGGCACTGCCACATCGTCGAACACGAAGACCACGAGATGATGCGCCCCTACCGCATCGGCACCTGAATCGGTCTGCCTTGGTCCCGGCATGCCCGCGTGTCCCAATGTGTCCCCGTTGGTCTCCGCGCGAGACGCGCGGCGCGCCGGTCAAACTCACCTGTGGGATCCAAGTCGACGGCCCGTGATGGACGCGGGTGTGATTGCGATATGGAGTGACCGCTCGCCCGCCGCCCACGGACGGAGATCCCCTAATGCCGGGTCGGTGACGTCCTTCGGGCCAAGGTGGGCGGCCTTGCCCTGGACGAGGACTGTCCACCCCGAGTGGGTGGCTTCGTCGATGTCTTCGACCTCGAAGGCTGCCGGACCGCGGCGCAAGACCCAGACCCACGAGTTGTTCGGTGACGTACGGAAGACGACCCGTCCTTCAGACCACACATAGTTGACCGGGATCACGACTGGGCCGGTTGATCGGGCGAAGGCAACACGGCCGAGGCTCGCCCTCGCAAGAAGGGCGACACATTCGTCGGTGGGGATGTCCTCGAGAACGCTCGGAGGCTGCGGCGTGTGCTCGATGAGATCCTCGCCCACAACCCGGCCTGTGATGCTCGACCAGTGAAGGCGTAAGTACACGCGACGCATTCCGCCCGCCCACGGGATGGGATCGTGAACCACGGCGATCCGGTCGATTTCGTCGGGATCCTCGACCCGGTGTGCGTGACCCCGAGCGACGACGCTCCAACCTCGGCGACTGTCGTGGTTGAGCTGATCGACCTCAAACACGGCCGGGCCACGATTCCAGTCATGGGTTCCGGCGACGCTGAACGCAGAGGTGCGGAAGACGATCGACGCACCGTCGACCACGTAGCTGACCGGAACGATGTGCGGGCCATCTGGCGTGCACAAGCCCAATCGACCAACACCGTCGGGCGATATCAGCTCAACGGCTTGATCGGGTGTCAGTTCTCGCGGGATCTCCATGACCAAGTCCCCCCGTTCAGCCGAGTTCACGACCGGTGAGCCGGTCCCAGCGCAGCCGCACGTACAGCAACCGGACAGCACCGCCCGCCCATGGATGCGGGTCGCGGAACGTCCGGGTCATCGCTAGCTCGTCGGGATCTTCGACCATCTCGCCGGCGCCGGTAGCGACGACGCTCCACCCCAGCCGCCGTTCCAGGTCGAGTCGGTCCACCTCGAAGGCGAGTCGGCTGTTCCATGCGCGCGCCCCCAACACGCTGTAGGGGGCGGTGCGGAACACAATCGCGTCTTCCACGACCGAGTAGTTCACCGGCCAGATCAGCGGGCCGGTGTCGACACACAGCGCCACCCGGCCAACCTCGACGCTCGACAACAACTCACGACACCGCTCATACGACAACTCAACAGGCTCGCTCACCTGACCAGTCTCCATCCGCGTCGCCAATGTCGGAGCGGTGACCCCGTGCATGTGCCGACCACGTCACGCATCGGCTAGCGAGGAAAGGGCGTATGCCGCAGAGGCGATCATGTCGGCTCCGCCCCGCCGTTCAGCTCCACTTCGTCAGTAGCGTCTGTGTCTCGTGCTGCCTAGCCAGGTGTGCCTATGACCTGTTCCTAGCCGCCGTCCCCATACCGGCGGACCACGCCGGACGCGGCCTCCCGTCGGCCGATGGAGCCCACCTGTGGAGTACTGCGGGCGAGCGGCCAGGAGATCAACGAGTCGGAGTTTCACACCTCACCCGGTCTGACGGCATTCGGGCCGTTGCCGATCTCGCCGAAGAACGCCGGAGAAC
>JBKOYM010000130.1:0-16641 GCA_046725375.1 Actinomycetota bacterium | reverse complement strand
AAGTGGATCCGTGTAGGTGGGGACGGGTGTCCTACGGATCAAAGGTTGGGGGATTCGAATCCCCCGAGCGCGCCCCGTGACCTGCATAAACGTTAGTTGTCGCCTTTCGTGATCTGCATAAGGGCCGGCTGGCTATCAGTGACACCAAGTCGACGGTGCCATCCCGCTGCCAGCCGAGTTGCAACCGGGCGTGTACGACCGATTGGATGCAATCGCTGACAGCGGGATCCCGGCATCATAGATCGTCGCCCTCTCGCCGGACTCGCCACCGAAGGTGAGGGGCAGCCGGCGGACCACAAGGCTGGCTCGCGATCTTCGATGTCGCCTCCGGTGATCTCCTGCACCCGCCCGACGAGTGGCTGGATTACGCCGGACGGGACGCCGGTCGCAGCCTCACCCGAGACGAGTTGGCCAGCTGTCTCAGCGACCTGCCGTACCAGCAGACGTGCTCGCAGGGGCGCTGGAAGGTGGGACGAAGCTGCTCTGCTTCGTCACCGTTGGGACGGTACGGCGCACACCGCTCCGGTACGGCGCGCTGGTTCACGTACAGTGGGTGACTCCAGGGCTTATTGCGTGCGGAGTACGTCCGCGGCGCCCCCGGGGGCAGCATTGATCGCCGGTTGTGATGGGACCGGAGACGGGTAATGGCATCTCCATGGCGTTTGTTCAGACGGTCGACCCTACGGATTGCTCGGCAGCGGATGGCGAGTCCGTGCCAGGTCCACAGCCGCGGCTCCGCACGATCTTGGGCCGGATCGCCACGAGCTTGCTGACCGCCTGCTTCATCCCCGCCGTGTTGTTCTACGTGTGCCTGGCGACCATCAGTGTGTGGGCGGCGCTCGTTGCGGCCCTGGCCTGGTGCTACGGCGCCAGCGCCTTTCGAATGGCCACCAAACGCCAGCGGTCGGGTCTGCTCATGTTGACCGTGGCGATCTTGACAGCCCGAACGGTGTTCGCCTTGGCCAGCGGCGACACCTTTCTCTACTTCCTGCAGCCGGCGGTCACCGACGTGGTCGTGGCCGTGGTGTTCATCGCCTCGCTCGTCACGGCTCGCCCGGTTGTGGCTCGGCTGGCATCGGATTTCTTTCCGATGACTGCCGAGGTGGCCAGCCGGCCACGGATCCAACGCCTCTTCTGGCGCCTCACCCTCCTGTGGGCATTGGTGTGCCTCGGCAAGGCCGCGGTGACGGTATCCCTGCTCGTGTCGCAATCGACGATGACGTTTGTCGTCGTGAAGAGCATCTGCCTCCTGTCGATCACGGTCTTGGCTGTCACGGCTACGGTGTTGGCCGCGGTGTGGGTCGCGCGCCAGGAGGGGCTGTTGATTACCACGTGACGGCCGGACGCCGAGCGGGTAATCGTCGTACGATTGCCTTCGCGGCTGCATCCCGACCGTTTGGACGACGGTTGGCGGTATTCCGGCGGCGCCAAATTGCGTGCCCGACCGATTACGGAAATCCGCTCGGCGTTTAACGGCCTCAGAAATCCGACGGGACCTGCATTTCATCGCGGGCCAGCGACGGTCGATGTACGTGGCTGGCTCTGAACCAGGCCGCGGACGTCGTCTTTTTCAGCGGTTTTCGCGTCACTGCCGCCTCCCTTTCGAGCATGTGAGCGAGGCCGCGTGGATGGGTCTGCGGCGCTCTGCGACCGGTAGACGGGTAGTCAACCCCGGCTAGGGATGGTCTCGAGGATTACGGGACGGGCGTGCCGGCGGGTAGTTCTTCTCGTCTTTCGAGAAGTTCGACGCCGGCTACCACCTCTGGTCGGATGCGGATCACGTAGCGTTGCTCGTGGGCTCCCCACGATCGGACGACCGAGGGGTAGCGGGCGGTCTCTGCGGGATCGTTGATCAGCTGAGCGAATCCGGTGAGGGTGACGCTCCAGCCCACGTAGGTGAGCGGGTCGATCATGTCGGCCGAGTACGCCACGACATTACCCGCTGCTGTCTTCAACACCCCGTCCACGCCGCGATGGCCGCGCACGATGACAGCGCCGCGGTCGACGATGTGGTGCACGGGCCAGATGGTCGGAAGCGCATTCTGGGTGAAAACGATTCTGCCGAAGGTGACGCTTCCGAGGAGTCGCAGGGCTTCGGCCTGCGTTATCGCGCGACTGGTCATTCGACGATCTTCCTGCTGGTGGTGGCGCTGGCCCGAGCCTCGGACGACGTACCCATCTAGCGCACCCGGCGACGTCATGTGTTAGAGGCTAAGGTCCCTGCCCCGGGTGGACCCCTTGCTACGTTCGCCCATGCACCGTAGCTCCCGATCGTGGATCACTTGCTGGGCGGAGCATCGGCTGCGGCCGTGACCGGAGCCTTCGTCATGCGTCGCCCGGGGTGCCGACGCGGAGGTCGGTCTTCGCAGCCGCGGGATTCTGATGCCGGTAATGTCGGTGTCGGCCGCCTTTCGGCGCTGCCCTGGACCCCGCAGTGATGCACGAACGCACAGACACCCGTTGCCTTCCGCTTTCCGCCATTAGGTCGCTGTCACTCGTCACCCTCGCCCGCGGGGTGTGCCCACAGGACGACCCGATCGGGAGGCGAGCGTGGTTGGGGTGTGGAGGAAGACCGATGAAACGAGAGGCAGACCTCGATGGCGGTGGACAGCCTTGGAGGCCCGGGAGGCTGCGTTTGCCGAGCGCCGGATGGCCGCCCGAGAAATTCTGGCTGCCGCCGACGAGCGCGATGCGTCCGCTGGAACTGAAATACCACGCGGTTCTTCGCCGATCACTTCGTATCGCGGTCAGAGCTGTCGCGCATGTGACGCGACGTAGGGCTACGGAGCTGCGCGGATCAGCAGACTGGCTCGCGGGTATTTTTCGCCGATATTTCGATGATTTCGCCACTGCTCAACATCGTTGTTTCCGAATTGCTACCTGACCGACGAGGGAAATGGGTAGGCGCGTGTCATGGTTGAGATGAATGGTCCTCAGAAATTCTGTGTACGTGGTGTACTCCTCACGCTCGCCGATTCCTGCGGGCGTACGGCTTTTGTCGGTGATGGCAGGCGGACACCGTTGCGAGACGCGGCCGCGGTCCACGAAAGCGTTGGATCGGCATATCCGTCGAAGCTAGGAGGAGCCCGTGACACAGGGAACGGTGAGATGGTTCAACCGAATCAAGGGCATCGGTTTCCTCAGTGTCGATGGCGGTGAACCGGACGTGTTCGTCCGCCTCTCGGACATCGAGACCGATGATGACCGCAGTCTCGACATAAACCGCCGCGTGGAATTCGACATCATCCAGGGCGAGCACACCAAACAAGCCGCCCGTGTTCGATATATCTGACCACGAGCCAAACTGCGAACGTACGGCGGCGGGACGTTGCTCCGTGACGACGAGGCATCCGCCAACGTGCGCGGACATCGGCGGTGGACCCGAGTACGCCAAGCGACGTCGCACTGACCAGCACCGGCCAGGAGTACGCCGGGCCGCGCTGCGTCGGCCGGCCGGGGTGGAAGCATGGACCCATTGTTCGGCTGGAGCCGGGAGTTGCGCAGCCGGGCGCCGACTTCGCCGAGATGCGGCAATACCCGCCGATACGACGCGAACATCCCATACCCTCACAGAAGCGCCCCACAACCGCCTGGGCCCGCGGCCGGAGCAGCTCGTCTGTCAGCCCACGGACGGAACCGTGCGACGGACGGTCGATTCGGAGAATTCGGCCGCGTGTGGCATGGTTGTGCATGACGGTCGTCAGATTTCTGTGTACGTGGTTTAACTCTCGCGCTCGCGGATTCGCCCGCGAGCGCGTTGCTTTCTGCCAGCGATGGCATGAGGCCGCCGCTCCGAAACGCGGCCGAGATCCACAGACAGTGGATCGACATCCATCAAGGTAGAAGGAGACACTGTGGCACAGGGAACTGTGAAGTGGTTCAACGCTGACAAGGGCTTCGGCTTCATCAGCGTCGACGGCGGCGAGGAAGACGTGTTCGTTCACTTCTCCGCCATCGAGGCAGGCGGATTCCGCAGCCTCGAGGAAGACCAGCGCGTCGAGTTCGACGTCACACAGAGCGACCGCGGCCAGCAGGCCTCGCGCGTGCGTGTGATCTGAGCCGAACCAACGACGCCGGCTCGGCGCCCGCACCACAACGGTGCGGGCGCCGACTGCGTTTGCGCCTGCCGATCATCCGTCCCTGAGACGCGCTTGTACGCCGTTGCCAAGCTACTTCGACGACTGATCGTACGCGGGGCCGAACCGCGGCATTGGTGCTGGTGAGGACGGTTCGTTTCACCCCTCCTGGTCGCGCGGGTGGCTTCCTAGGCGGCTGCTTGCGCCAGGTAGAGAGATCCGGTGGCGACGGCCAGGGCGCCGAGCAGCAGTCGAAGAGCGTTGTCCGGGACGTGCGGTTGAGCGAGTGCACCGAGGTAGCCGCCGATCAGTCCGCCGAGGCCGCAGGCGATCCCGACCGGCCACTCGGGTGCGATCGAACCAGTGGCGAACACGGCGAGGACGGCGTAGGTGATCGCGCCGACGATCGAGGTGCAGAATGTGGAGGCGAGGGCGGCTGGGGCGACCTTCGCGACGGTCAGCCCGGAGCCGACGAGGATCGGACTGAGGATTGACCCGCCGCCGATCCCGTAGACGCCGCCGACCACTCCGACGCCGAGCGCAAGCACAACGACTCGTCGATCCGACAGTGGTATGTGAGCTCGCGGCGAGCCGACAGTGCGGGCCAGGAGCCAGGCACCGATCGAGAGCAGGACGACCGCGGCAACGACTCGGAAAGGCCCGGCTCCTGGCACGACATAGACGCGGATCATCGCGCCGACCACCACGCCGGGAACGGAACCGGCAACGAGTTGCTGGGTAAGGTGGCCGGTCAGCTGGCCGCTCCGACGGTACTTGAGCAGCGCTCCGGGTCCTGCGATCACGTTGTACATGAGGTTCGTCGGTGTGACCGACGGATTCGGCACCTGCAGCACACTCAGCTGAACGGGGAGCAGGAACACCGCGCCCGAGACACCCACGGGTGCTGTGACGGTTGCGACGGCGACGCCCGCAAGAAGGGCCAACACCAGGGTCGAATCCACGGGCAGCGACCCTAACGTCCTCCGCTGGGCCGCCCGATCAGGACGGCGAGGCGCGACACCAGCCGCGACACGACATGGTGTCGACAAGCAGCGGGTTGCCTAGTGCTAGCGGTCGGTGGCGCTGTCGGCCGGCTGTTCGAGCTGGCCGTTGGTGAGCCGGCCTTGGACGATGTCTTCGGCGACTGCGGCGAGTCGGTGGTGGCTGCTGCGAGCGTGGCCACGGAGGATTTCGGACGCGGCGTCGGGTGAGATGTTGCGTTGGGTGGCGATAACACCTTTGGCCTGCTCGATGATCACCCGGCTGTGGAGCGCTTGCTGTAGATGCTCGACCTGGCGTTGGCTCTGGCGGTAGGTGCGTTGGTGGCTCAGGCCGATGTTTGCCGCGTCGGCCAGGATCCCGACGAGCCCGAGATCGTGTTGGTAGGCGGATTGCGATGTGGGGTCGAGCAGGCTGAATGCGCCGTAGATCTCGGGGCCGCGACGTAGCGGGTAGCCGCTCACCGCGGCGAATCCGGCGTCGCGGGCTGCCGGGCCGAATCGTGGCCAGCGGTCGTCTACGGCGTCGAGGGCCTGGACTGGCAGCTGCATCCCGGTGCCGTGGCAGGTGGTACACGGGCCTTCTCCGTGGCGGGCCTCGAAGGTCATCAGTGTCTGCGTGCGTTCGCTGCTGGCCGCCGGCGTGTTCAGGCTGCCGGTGTCGGTGGTCACGAGCAGGCCGACCTCCGCGGGAGCGACGAGCTCGGACAGGCGTCGCGCCAAAATCATCAAATAAGCTGACTCGCCCAAGTCGAGGCAGTCGGAGAGCTCGATCATCGCGTCGGTGAGCCATGCCTCGTGAGCGTCCATGCCGGATGCCCCTTCCCGCATACCCATCGGACTATACGCCTGAATTCGACCTTGGGACGTGCCGCGTGGATTTGATTGCGTTGCTCGACGAGACCGGCTGACTCGTGTCGCTGCATCAGGCTGCCGACGAGTCGGTACTCCCTACCTTAGTGGCGGTCGTACTGACCGGCGTCCCAGTCGTACGGGCTGTCAGCGCAGCCTCGACGTGGACCCTGAGCCGTCGGGATCGACGATTGCCACGACATCGAGCCTAGGAGCAATCTGCTTCGGGTTGGAAGCCCGAGGTCGTACCGCCGTCGCCATCCATCCGACTGTGACACGCCCTCGCCCACGGCACTAGCGGTTGTCACGCTCGGCATGAAAGTCTCGAAGCAGACCTAGGGAGCCGGCGCGGTTGCCTTTGCCTGATGCCTTCGGAGGAGTTGTGGCGTTCGAGACGCATGACCACTACGCCCGCCTTGCCGACAATTACGACGCCAACTGGGGACACGCACCGCAGTACGTCGCCTATATGAGCCGCAACATCGCCACCCGGCTCCGGGTTCAGTCTGGCGATCGCGTCGCCGACATAGGCGCAGGAACGGGGCTGTTCCTGCGGTCCGTCGAGGACGTGATCTCTGCCGATCTGCCGATCGTCTGTGTCGACCCGTCCCGGCCGATGCTCGACAGGCTCCCATCCGACCCGAGGCTGGTGCCCTTGCAGGCAACGGCCGAGCAAGTGGCGGCCGGAGACGTCGGCCTCCCGTACGACAAGCTCGACGCCATCTTGATGAAGGAAGTCATTCACCACGTCACCGACATCCCCGCGATGGTGAACGGGATGGCCGAGCTCATGGCGCCCGACGGCCGTTTCCTTGTCGTCACGCTTCCGCCGCAGCTCGACTATCCACTGTTCGATGCGGCGTTGGAGCGGTTCGCGAAGCGGCAACCCGAGCCCGAGGGCATTGCGCACGACATGCGTCAGGCCGGCCTTGACGTCAGCCTGGAGTACGGAGAGTTTCCGGTGCGGGTGTCGCGTGACCACTACATCGAACTGGTTGGGAACCGTTGGATGTCGGTGCTGTCCACCTTCGACGATGATGAGCTTCGAGCTGGGCTGGATGAGATGCGCCACCGGCATGAAGAGCCGGAGCTGCACTTCGTCGACCGCTTCGCGTTCATCCTCGGCGTGAAGACCGGCGGATAACCTCTCAGCAGGTTCAGGCTGGTCCAGATCGGCTGGAAGTACGCGAACCCGCCTAGTCGATATGCTGTCCGGCAAACGAGGACGCAGCTCGCCGACAAGTGGGAGCGCGATACGCGATGAGCACCATGACGACAACGTGTGGGACGCTCCCGATCGCCCGGGTCGTGGGGTTCGTCTTCGTGGCCCGTCATCGGGCGTCGCCCTCTGCAAGCGCTTACGGGACCCGGTAGGTGATCCAGATGCTGCCACCGGGCGTCGGAGTAGCGCTCAACAGCTCCAGTCGGCGCCAGTCGTCGAGGTGCTCGAACAGTCGTCGCCCGGTTGGGTCGAGGACTGGGCCGACCGCGAGCTGCAACTCGTCCACAAGGTTCGCGGCGAGCAGGGACTGCGCCAGGGTAATGCTGCCGTGGACGCCGATATCACCGCCGGGCCGAGACTTGAGGTCGCCGACGATGTCGGTGATCGGTCCGGTCACTGGCTCTGCGTCGCCCCACGAGGTTGTCAGCGGTGTCGAGGTGACGACGTACTTCTTGACACTGTTGATGAAGTCCGCGAAGGGTTGCTCGTCCGACGTTGGCCAATACCGGGACCATTCGTTGAACATGTTGCGGCCCAGCAGTACCGCGTCCTGGCTGCCGATCAACCGGGCCTCCAGATCATCCAGCACCGGGTCTAGCACCGGCGCGGTTGGCACCGTGGGGTCGGTGGCCGGGAAGTAGCGCCGCGGGTCGTCGGCGGCGCCGTCGAGTGACATCAGCGTGTACAGCACGACCTTGCGCATGGCGAGCCTCCTCAGTGGTCGGGCGACAATCCTTAGACCGGGTTGGACAGCCAAACTCATCGCCGTCACGACTGCCGTACGCATCGAAGGCTCGGAGCGGGCTTGTCGTATTAGGCGTGGCCAGGCCGTGAGTAGGATCCTCGCCCAGGATCGGGTGAACGACTCTCACGATGACCTCGCGATGCCGAATCCTGGCAAGATCTCACCGCTTCGAGGTCAGCCAGCCTCGCGACGCCCACTGATCTCCTGGTCCGCGACCGGGACTCCATCGATATAGGTCACGTCGTTGGTGTGGACGCTGGGGACGGTCGCTCCGGGGACGATCACGCCGACGAGGTTGAGCGGATCGGTGGCGTTGACCGTCACGTGTTCGCCCGCCGCCGGCAGCTTACGTACGTGGGCGAGCTGCTCCATCGCTTCCGGCAGGGCGTACTGCTCGCCGCTGAACCCGCTCACGAATCGTCCGCCGCGGATCAGACCCCGGTCTTCCAGGCGGCGCAGCGCCCACTGCACATCGCGCCACGGCAGCCGGGCCGACTCCCGGATCGCGACGTCACGGAAGACGACTCCCCACCGGTTGAGAAGCTGCTCGGCCACCGCTTCGGCCAGCTCGTGGCGGTCCCAAGCGTCGTTGGCCGGCACCGCCGAGGCGACTGTCGACCAACGGCCGGCGGCCGCTGCCGAGCTGCGAGCGGCGCGGCGCAGCGTCGACGTCCGGCCGACGTGGTACCGGAGCGGCTGGTGGGGTCGCCGGTCGCGGGACACTCGCGCCCGGATCGCGCCGAATCCGTCGGACATCAGCAGCCCGCGGGAGATCCCGTCCCACAGGCCGCGCTCGATGTCGTCCGGCAGCCGGTGCGTCGCGTGCGCCAGCTCGGACGCGAAACAGGCGCCACGGGAGTGCAGGACCTCGATGATCTCGGCGGTCGCTCCGACCTTGGGCCGGACGGCCCCCGATTCGTCGCGCGCGGCCGCCAGCAGCCACGGTAGATCGGACCGCAAGACAACCGAGATCGGCGTTGATCTCGACGGCGACCCCGGTGGCGCATCGGGATCGCGGTCGCTGGGCGTCAACCGCAGCCAGGCGACGGTGCCCTCGTGGCACAGTTGATCGAGCCATGCCCGCTCGAATCCGCGCAGGCGACGGCCGATCAGCTCGGGCTCCCACGCGACGGCTGCGGCCTCGTACCCCTGAAGCTGTTCGAGAACCGCGACCAGCCCGTCCTCGCCGGCGAGTTGGGTACCCGGGGCGACGTGCTGCCACCGCAACAGGAAGCGCATGAAGTCCTGGGCCGTTGCCGGCGTGACCGCCCTGCGGCGCGATTTGCGCGAGTACGAATGCATCCGAGTCAGCAGGCGACGAGCCACCCACTCGACCTCGTCGGCTCCCTCGGAGTAGCGGCCCTGGAATGCGAACCCCTCAGCCTGTAGGGCAGCCAGGCCGGCCGTGACTCGCCTCGGCGGTAGGCACGTGCGTTCGGCGAGCTCGTCGACCGTCGTCACTCCGCTGATCCCGAGGTGTCCCCGGAGCGCGACGGCGACCGCATCGTCGTCTCCATCGAGCGCCTGCTCGGCCACCCGACGCCCTTCGGTGGTGCACCACAGCATCGCCCCGTCGTAGTCGATCGTCTGCACGCGGCCTCGCTCGACGAGTGCATCGCACAGCGCTCGCCACTCGTCGCGGGCGCGGGTCACGACGAGCGACGCCAGCAGGTCGTGGAGATCGTCCGGCGTCTCAGGGTCGGGCCGGATCTCCTCGTGCACTTGGTCGATCGCCGCCGGATCGAGCTTGCCGATCGCCGTGAGATCGACCGACATGCCGCGCCGGAGCGGCACAGCGTTGGTTCGGCGGTTTTGGATCTCGCCCTCGTCGTCGAGGAAGGCGTACGGGCGGGCCGTGAGGATCTCGTGAGCCAGCACCGACGGCTCGGTCGTGTCGATGCTGTGCACCGAGATGTCGCCGCCTTCGATGCGTTTCCAGACCTCGGTCAGGCCATCGATGTCGATCGCCTCGTGCAGCGTGTCCTCGACCGTTTGGCGTACGAGCACGTGGTCAGGCACGTCGATCGGACCGGTCACGTTCTCCTGACATGCCGCGGCCTCGGGGAACATGGCGGCCATCAGATCGTCGGACTCCATCCGCTGGATGGGCGGCGGATTGCGGCGGCCGCCCCGGAAGCGCAGCACCAGCAAGGACCGGTTGAGGTTCCACCGCCACCGCGACTGGAACATCGGCTTGTCGAGAATCGCCTGCTCGAGTGTCTCGCGGATCGTACGGCTGTTGAGGTAGCGGACGACCCCGTCGAGCGGGAAGCTGTGGTGGGGGCCCAGCGAGAGGACGACGGCATCGTCGGTCGCCGCAGCCTGCAGCTCGAAGTTGAACGTACGACAGAACTTCTTGCGCAGCGCCAACCCCAAGCCGCGGTTGATCCGCCCACCGAGCGGCGAATGGATCACCAACTGCATGCCACCGGTCTCGTCGAAGAACCGTTCGATGACAAGGGTCTGCTGCGTCGGCATCGCACCCAGGGCCACTCGGCCGACGGCGAGGTAGTCGACGATCATCGTGGCGGCGTCGTCATCGATGCTTGCGGTGTGGCGCAGCAAAGCGCGAGCGCGGTCAGGGTCGCCGGCGGCGAGGTGTTCGTCGACCCGCCGACGCAGTTCGGAGACCTCCTCCGACAGCTCGTCAGTCCGGGCCGGCGCTTCACCGAGCCAGAACGGCACCGTCGGCGGCGTGTCGCCGGCGTCGCGGACCCGGACGACACCCGACTCGATGCGCCGGATCTGCCACGAGTGGGTGCCGAGCATGAACACGTCCCCGGCCATCGACTCGATTGCCCAGTCCTCGTTGACCGTGCCGATCAAGGTGTCGTCGGGCTCCGCGAGCACGCGATAGTCACCGATCTCGGGGATTGCTCCCCCGGACGTGGCGGCCGAGATCCGGGCGCTCTTGCGGGGTCGCACCTCGCCGTTGATGCGGTCGTGATGGAGGTACGCGCCCCGCTTGCCGCGTCCGGTCTCGACTCCGTCGCTGACGAGATCCAACACCTCGTCGAACTGCGTACGGGTGAGCTCGTCGTAGTGGGCCGCGCGGCGTACGAGGTCGTACAACTCGTCGGTGCGCCACTCGCGGGCGGCGACCTCGGCGACGAGCTGCTGGGCAAGGATGTCGAGGGGCAGGCTCGGCATCATGATCGCGTCGAGTCGGCCAGCCCGCACCGCCGTCAGCAGTGCCGTGCACTCGACGAGCTCGTCGCGAGTCATCGGGTAGAGGCGGCCCTTCGGCGTCCCTGCCCGACTGTGGTTGGACCGACCCACCCGCTGGAGGAACGTCGCGATGCTGCGCGGTGACCCGATCTGGCAGACCAGCTCGACCGGCCCGATGTCGATGCCCAGCTCCAGTGACGCAGTCGCCACCAGGGCCTTGAGATCTCCGGCCCGCAACCGCGACTCGACCCGGTAGCGACGCTCCTTGGACAGGCTGCCGTGGTGAGCGGCGACGCAATCCTCACCCACCCGGTCACCCAACTCGTGGGCGAGGCGCTCGGCCATCCTGCGGGTGTTGACAAACACCAGTGCCGTCTGGTGCTGCTCGACATGAGTGGCGATGCGGTCGAGGATGTCGCTCATCTGCTCGGCAGACGCCACCGCCTCCAGGTCGCCTTCGGGCAGCTCGAGGGCGAGGTCGAGATCGCGCTGGTGGCCGATATCGACGATGTCAGGTGGTCGCCGGTTACCCACCAGCAGTCGGCCGACCCGCTCGACCGGGCGTTGGGTGGCCGACAGCCCGATGCGGACGGGACGCCGCTCGCACAGCGCCTCCAGCCGCTCGAGTGTGAGCGCCAGATGGGCGCCCCGCTTGTCGCGAGCGACGGCATGGATCTCGTCGACTATCACCGTCTCGGCAGTACGCAGCGCCTGCCGGCCACGCTCACTGGTGACAAGCAGATACAGCGACTCGGGTGTCGTCACCACGAAGCTCGGCGGTCGGCGCAGCATCGTCGCCCGCTGCGAGCTGGTTGTGTCGCCGGTACGCACGGCGACCCGGATGTTCGGAGCCGTGAACCCGAGCTCTCGGGCCACCTCGGCGATCTCGACCAACGGCCGTTCGAGGTTTTCGGCGATGTCGACCGCCAGTGCCTTGAGCGGCGACACATAGACAACACGGGTCACATCCGTGACGTCGTCGCCTGCCTCGTGCGCTCGGTAGATCGCATCGATCGCTACCAAGAACCCGGCAAGCGTCTTACCCGACCCCGTCGGCCCGGCGATCAACGTGTCGTGACCATCTGCGATGTGCGGCCAGCCCTGCAGCTGCGGCTCGGTCGGCCCGTCCGGGAAACGCCGCCGGAACCAGGCCGCCACAGCGGGATGGAACCCGTCGAGCCCAGCGGCCGCATGCCACCGGTTCGCTGCGGCGGCAGGTACGAGCGTTGTCACCAACCCATTGTGCACGCGGCGTACGACATTGGCTGGTGCGAGAGCGATCTCGCGTGGGCCGCTACGATTCAGGCGGTTTCCCAGAGCCCGATCAGGTTGCCCTCGGTGTCAGTGAAATAGGCGGCGAAGCCCATGTCGCCGACGGCCATCTTCTCGCCCGCGGTCTTTCCGCCGGCCGCCTCGACCTTGCGCAGCGCGTCGTCGACGCTCGGCACATCGATCACGATATTCGGTGCCTTGCCCGGAAACTGATCGCTGCGCTCGAACAGGCCGCCGTTGATGAATCCCGGCTCGGTCGGGCCCTCTTCAGGGTCGCTCGGACCGGTCATCACCATCGTGTAGCTCATCTCCGGTACGGGCATCAGCTGCCACCCGAACGTCTCGCCGTAGAACTTCCGCGCCCGGTCGCCATCGTCGAACGGAATCTCGAAGTGCACTACCTTGCCGGACATCATGCCTCCCTCGCGACTGCTGAGTTTCCAGTCAACGTCGGTCCCGCATCGTGGTCAAGGGGCTCGGGAGAGGCTCGCCGGACCCACCCAATGCCCGCTGTGTCGGTGTTTCGATCCGTCGCTCTACGCGCGGGTCTCGCAGATCTCCTTCAGTCGCGTCACGTCCACGATCTCTCCTAGTCGCCAGGGCGATTGGGTCCTGGATCTCGCCCTTCGACGACGGCGGCGAGTCGCGACATGTAGTGGTTCCAGCCCGCGCGATGCAGGTCGACTTGGTCCGCGGGCAGGTCGCTGTGGGTGAGGCGGATGGTGGTCCCGTCGCCGTCAGGGAGGAGGTCGATCGTGACGGTTGTCGAGCCCGGCTGCACCGGCGAGACCTTCTCCCAGCCCCAGGTGAAGACCACACGTCGGTTAGGGACGACCTCGATGACTCGGCCCGATGCATAGCCGTCGCCGGTGACGTTCACCCGCCAGATGCCGCCCGGGCGAAGCTCGATCTCGGCCTCGCTGCCTTGCCACGCCGTCCACTTGGCAGCGTCGGTGAAGTAGGCGAAGACCCTTTCCGGTGGAACCGCGACGCGGCGCTCCACGATGACGGGATCTTCCTTCGTCACTGTTCCTCCTCCTGGATGAGGGTCACCAGGCGGTCGAGCGTGTTGGCCCACATCGTCTCCAGTAGGGGACGAAGTGGCCCCAGGGCCGCCGGATCCGCGCGGTAGAGACGTGCTCGTCCGTCGCGCCGGACCGAGACGAATCCTGCCTCGCGCAGTACGGCGAGGTGTTGTGAGATCGCGCCGAAGCTGACCTCGAAGTGGGCCGCGATGTCACCTGCCGCGACCTCGTCGTCCCATACGAGGCGGAGTATCTCGCGGCGCCGCGGCTCGGCGACCACCTGCAGCGTGTCCACAGCCCTCCCGATTGACGACCGGCGTCCTGGGAAATATTTTAGTCATAACTTAAATGAGGGAGACGCAGATGACAACGATCCTGCTGCGTGTGCCAGTCGACTCCGATCCGAAGACCGTCTACGAGGCGGTGGCGACGACGCAAGGCGTCAACGGGTGGTGGAGCAACCACACGCAAGGCCCCGAAGGTGTCGGCTCGACGATTAAGGTCGGCATCCCCGATGCGCCCATGACATTCGACTTTCAGGTGACCGAGGATGTGCCCCAGTCGACGGTCCAGTGGCGCTGCCTCGCCGGGCCGCCCGAGTGGATCGGCACCGATATCCGGTTCATCGTGCAGACCGATGACGACGGCCACACGAGCGTCCTGTTCAGCCATGACGGCTGGAAGACGACCGAGGAGTCGTTCCCGTTCATCGCGTACTCGTGGGCCCAGATCCTGCCGCGATTGAAGAAGCTGGCTGAGGACGGCGCGCCGGATCCGTACTTCGACTTCTGACCGTGCGAACGTCGCGGCGGGCCGGGATATCACACCGCCGAGGACGGTCGATCAGGTCGTCGACCGTCCTCGGCGGGCTAGGGATGACTGGTGCCTTATCCGACCGAGAGCAGTGTGACGTCGTCGGAGTTGGCGTAGGAGATGACGCCGAGCCAGCGCATGGCCGGGTCGAGCCCGGTCCAACTCGCGGTCAGCGTGGTCGGCTGGGCGATCGTCACCGGTGCCGGGTCAGGTGTGACGGTGGCGTTGCCAGCATCGCCCGGGCCGACGACGAAGTTGCTGATCTGGTACGTCGTCGATCCGCCGGGTGTGGCGAAGCCGTTGACGTACACGTCGTAGGTGCCGGCGTCTGGTCGGATCAGCGTGACCTGTTCGTCGGCGGCCCCGGAGGCTGACAGGGCGACCAGGTCTCCGTCGCGGTAGACGAACAGGTCGAGGTCGGCGGTGTCGTCACCTGAGTCGAGTGAGAATCTGGCGGCCGCGGTGCCCTCGGGGACGTCGACCTGGTAGAGCTTGGTCTGCGGCCCCGGCGTCGGGTTGTTGATGTCGAATTCCCCAGCAACGACCGAGTCGGTCACCGGTGTGACTCCGACCATGCCCGACACCGAGGTGTCCAGGTCGCCGGTGAAGCCGGGCGTGACGGTGAAGTCCTGCGAGCCGCTGGCCGACGCGTCGGCATGCACCTCTCCCGGAGCGGACACAGCGACCGGTCGGACCGTGATCGGGGAACGCACCTGGTGGGTGCGGTCGGTCCAGGTCAGCGAACCGATCGCCCACTCGCCGAGCGGCGCGGTGCCGCGCGTGAAGGTGACGGTGAACTCCTTCTCCTCACCCGGCGCCAGGCTCAGCCGTCGCGGACTGACCTGGACGTCGAAGCCCGGCAGGCTCACGTTGGCTCGGTAGGTCGCGGCGATGGTCCCGACGTTCTTCACTCGGCGGGTCACCGTCTGGATGCCGGCGAGCTTGCCGACCGCGATCGAGGCCTGGTTGAGGTCGGAGCCGGACAACGGTGTGAGCGTGTCGAACGGTGGGGCGAACTGCACGCCGAGTCCGACCATGTAGCGCCGCCAGTCGTTTGGTCCGGCCGGGTAAACCAGCCCAGGATCCGCCGCCGGGGTTGGGTTGACGAACCCGGCGCCCTGAGCGAACGGGTCGTCCGCGCTGGACACCGTGTCGCGCGCGCTGGTCATGATCGCGGACTTGATCTCGGCCGGCGTCCAGTCGGGGTGGGCCGCCTCGAGCAGGGCGCCGATGCCCGCGATGTGCGGCGAGGCCATCGACGTACCCGACATGAAGTCCCAGGACCGCCCGTGGTTGGACGGCGGAGCCACGGCGGCGGCGACGTCGTTGCCCGGTGCGGCGATGTCCGGCTTGAGGATGTCACCAGTCGTGGTCGTGGACGGGCCGCGCGAGGAGAAGTCGGTGATCTCCGGAACCTGCGGAGCGGCGTCCAACTCGGCCTGGGTGAGCGGGGTGATCTTGGCGGTGGCGCCGTCGCCGGCGGACTCGATGTAGGCCTTGATGGCCGCTCCATCGACCTCGTCGACGTGCACCGACGGTACGGCGTGGAAGTCGCCGTTGAGCGAGTTCGGCGAGGTGTTGGTCAACACCATCCCGACCCCACCGGCACGTTGCACCTCGAAGCTCTTGTCGATCCGGGCGTTGACGCCGCGGTCGCAGACCACGACCTTGCCCGCGGCCTTGGCCGGGTCCAGGGTGCCGTCGAAGCACAGCCTCGCCTCTGCGGCGTCCGCGCTCGCGAGCTTGACGCTGAGCGACGTGACCAGCGGAGCCGGATCCGGCAGCGGCGGAGTCGTCGACGCGCCGACGAAGCGCTGACCGTCGCCCAGCTCCACGGCCTGGAACGCGCGGCGGAAGGTGGACGCCGCGGTCGTGGTAAGCCACGGGCTCGGGTGGTCCAGCGTGCTCGTGCCCGGACCGTTGTTGCCCGCCGATACGGAGACGAACACACCGGCGTTCGCGGCGCCCCGGAACGCCTGCTCGACCGGGTCCAACACGCTGGACTCCGACGATCCACCGATCGAGTAATTCAACACATCGACACCGTCCAGCACGGCCTGGTTGATCGCGGCGACGCTGTCGGAGTTGAAGCACCCAGCCGCGATCCCCGGCTTGCCCTCCCAGCACACCTTGTACATGGCGAGCTTGGCACCGGGAGCCATCCCGGATCCCGTGCCGATGTCGTGGCCGTCGATCGTGACGTGCGTGCCGTTGTTGCCTGCCGCCGTCGACGAGGTGTGCGACCCGTGGCCCGAGCCGTCACGTGGCGACAGAAAGTCGGCGTTGGCGACGTTGGTCTTGCCGAACCCCGCCACGTAGTAGCGAGCGCCGATCAACTTGTCGTTGCAGTTCGACTTGGCGAACTGTTCGCCGGTCTGGCAGGTCCCGGTCCAGCCGGCGGGAACGGGAATCCCGGTGTTGCCCGAGAAGGCCTCGCTCTCCGGCCAGATCCCGGAGTCGATGACGCCGA
>JBKOYM010000076.1:0-37814 GCA_046725375.1 Actinomycetota bacterium | reverse complement strand
GTTCAGGGCGGCTCGTCGATCACCCAGCAGCTTGTCAAACAGATCCTGCTGTACCAGGCCGACTCCAAGAAGGAGCGGGCGGAGATCCTGGCGAGCGACGGCATGGATGGCTACGCCCGGAAGATCCGCGAGCTGAAGTACGCGATGGCGTACGAGGAGTCGCACACCAAGGACGAGATCCTCGAGGACTACCTCAACGTCGTGTACTTCGGCGACGGCGCCTACGGCATCGACGAGGCGGCCAACCACTACTTCTCGGTCGAGCCGTCGCAGCTCACGCTAAAGCAAGCGGCGACGCTGGCTGGCCTGGTCAAGAACCCGAGCGCCTACAACCCAACCCAGTTCCCCGAGGCTGCGACCGACCGGCGCAACACGGTCCTGGCTCGGATGGCGCAGCTCGACATCATCTCCGACGGGCAGGCGAAGTCGATCTACAACACCCCGCTCGGCATGGACCTGAGCTATCGGTCCAACGGCTGCGTCAGCACAAAGGCGGAGTTCTTCTGCGACTACCTGCGGCAATGGCTGCTGAAGGATAAGGATCTCGGCGACACCGTGGACGAGCGGGAGTACCGACTGGAGACGGCCGGGTTGACGATCAAGAGCACGCTCGACCTTCGGTTCCAGAAAGCGGCTGACGACGCCGTGTCCAGCCACGTCTATGCGACCGACAATGCGATCGGCGGCATGGCCATGGTCGTACCCGGCACCGGCGAGGTGCGCGCCCTTTCCCAGTCGCGTCCGATGGGTCGCGACACGAAGGCCGGCCAGACGTACCTCAACTACGTCGTGCCACCCCAATACGGCGACGCCAACGGATTCCAGGCCGGGTCGACCTTCAAGGCGTTCGTACTCGCCACCGCTCTCAAGAAGGGATATCCGACGTCGACCGAGTTCGCCTCGCCCGAGACCATCACGATGCCTAACGACGCGTACACCATGTGCAACGGCCTGCACCCCGCGCTGGACTGGACGGTCTCGAGCTCGACGGGCAGCGGAACCTTCGACATGTATAGCGGGACCCAGGAGTCGATCAACACCTACTACGCGCAGCTGGAGGCGGCCGTTGGTGTCTGCCCCTCGGTCAAGACGGCAAGGGACATGGGCATCAAGGTCGACACGAAGGGCCGACATCGCTTCGACGTCGGATCGTTCACGCTCGGCGTCTCGGACACGGACCCGCTCTCGTTGTCGGCGGCGTACGCCACGTTCCCGGCGCGGGGTGTGTACTGCGAGCCGTACCCGGTCACGGAGATCCTCGACCGGTTCGGGCAGACCGTCGTCACGGTCGACAAGAACTGCAAGCGGGTGTTCCGCCGGGCGGTGGGCGACGCCGTCAATGACATCCTGCGCGGCGTTCAGGAGCCCGGCGGGTTCGGCTATGACCTCGGGGACACCGGGCTGAATGTTCCGTCGGCGGCAAAGACCGGAACCATCCAGGACAACATGTCGGTGTGGTACATGGGCTACACCGCGAGCCTGTCCACCGCGGCGATGATCGCCGGCGCGAACCAGCAAGGCCACTGGGTCTCGCTAGAGGGTCAGACCATTGGTCCCACCTCCGTCACTGAAGACATCGCCTTCGGCTCGACGCTGGCCGGACCGATGTGGAAGGCAGCCATGGGGGTCATTCAGAAGTGGTTGCCGGACGAGGAATTCGTGCCGCCGGACCAGAGCAAGCTCGGCGCCAAGGTCAGGTACGTCCCCGACACCGGTGGCATGTCGATCGCTGACGCGCAGGCGCTGCTGCGCGACCGCGGCTTCAAGCCGCTCGTGGGCTCGTACCAGAACTCCGAGTACGCCGAAGGCACCGTGGCGTTCACCGATCCGGCCGCTGGTTCAGAGGCGTTCAAGGGCCAGCCGATCACGATCTATCCGTCGACCGGCTACGTCCCGCCGCCGCCGGAGGAAGACCACGGCAATGGCAATGGACATGACGACGGCGGCGGGAACACCGACGACGGCGGGAACACCGACGGGGGCGGCGGCCAACAGCCCGAACCAGGGCCCGGCCCGACGGATGGCGGCGGCGGCAACCACTGAGGGACGCCGCGAATCAGCCGCCGAGCTGACGCTTCACCTCGGCGGCGACAGCCGCTCCGTCGGCGCGATCCCTGACCTTGGGCTTGATCGCACCCATGACGCGGCCCATCGCCCGCATGCCCTCGCCGGCGACGCCGAGCTCCTCGATCGCCTCGGCGACGATCTGCTGGATGGCCGCCGCGTCGAGCTGCTCGGGTAGGTAATCCATCAGGATGGCTGCTTCAGCGGTCTCCTTCGTGGCGAGCTCTGGGCGCTCGGCGTCGGCGAACGCCTGGGCGGCCTCGCGGCGCTTCTTCGCCTCGGACCCGATGATCGTGGTCACCTCGTCGTCGGACAGCTCACGCTGCGTTTCACCGGCGACCTCGGCGTTGCGGATCGCCGTCAGCGTCAGTCGCAGGGTCGATGCGCGCAACTCGTCTCGGCTCTTCATCGCGTCGGTCAGGTCGCGACGTACTCGCTCCTTCAGCTCGGCCATGGTCCCAGTCTGGCATTGCCCGGTGTGACAGCCTGGACCCGTGCGTACTTTGGCATCGACCGTCCTCGGCGTCGGCGCGGCCGGTGCTCTTGGGCTCGCCTACGCCGCCGGCATCGAGCGGCGCGCGTTCGTCTTGCGGCGTGTCGAGATCCCCGTCCTGCGTCCAGGCAGCCATCCCCTGCGCGTCTTGCACATCTCCGACCCGCACCTGACGCCGAGCCAGCGGGCCAAGCAACAATGGCTGCGTCGGCTGGCCGATCTCGAGCCGGACCTCGTCATCAACACCGGGGACAACCTCGCGCATCACGACTCTGTGCCGTACGTACTCCGGTCCTACGGGGAACTGCTCGATTTGCCGGGGGTGTTCGTCTTCGGCTCCAACGACTACTTCGCGCCGATCCTCAAGAACCCGCTGCGGTACTTCAAGCCGAAGCGTTCCGAGAAGCGCTTCGGTGAGCGGCTGCCGTGGCGCGAGCTCCGGGACGCCTTCGTGGAGCGCGGCTGGGTCGACCTGACCAACCGCCACGGCGAACTCGTCGTACGCGGCCAACGGCTGGCGTTCGTCGGCGTCGACGACCCGCATCTGAAGTACGACGACCTCGCTGCCGTCGAGAGGCCAGCCGATCGGACCGCCGACCTCGCGATCGGGGTCGCGCACGCGCCGTACCTGCGGGTGCTGGACCAGTGGAACCGGGAGGGGTATCCGCTGATCTTCGCCGGGCACACGCATGGCGGTCAGCTCCGGGTGCCCGGGTTCGGAGCCCTCGTGACCAACTGCGACCTGGACCGGAAGCGAGCCCGTGGGCTGCACCACCATCGGGCTGGGTCGAATCCGCCGTCCTGGCTTCACGTGTCGGCCGGCCTCGGCACCTCGCCGTTCGCACCGTTCCGGTTTTGCTGCCGCCCCGAGGCGACGCTGGCGACCCTGACGGCCGCCTCGTAGCGTCCGCCGAAGCGGGGGAACCGACCCCTCGAAATGCAGGACGTCGGCGCCGCGAACGCCCGGTCAATGAACCGAGTTGGGTCGGCGCCGTCGGTTTCGATAGACTCGCCGGGCTCTCTCCGAGATACACGGGCTGTAGCGCAGCTTGGTAGCGCACTTCGTTCGGGACGAAGGGGTCGCAGGTTCAAATCCTGTCAGCCCGACCACACAAACCCGCAGGTCACACGGCATCTTTCGCCTCGCCATCGTCGCCCTCCGGGTCGTCATCTTCGTCCAGAGTCAGCGAAAAGTCAGCGAACAGGTCACCGACACGAGGGTCCAGCTCCTGCTGGTAGTGCGTGTACAGATCGAGCGTGGTCGACGGGCGCGGGTGACCGAGCAGCCGTTGCGCGTCGTTGATCGGTACGCCGTCGTCGACGAGCCACGTCGCGTACGAGTGGCGTAGGTCGTGGAACCTCAGTCCACCGGCCGCGTTGCGAGCGACCTCGTTGACCGCCCCCCGCCTCGGTAGGAAACACCGACGACTGCTCAGCCCCGTCGTGCCAGGTTGCCCGGTACTCCTTCGGCCCCTCCCGGATCACCTTGCCCAGCAAGCCAGCACGCACGAACGCCGTCGCCATACACGCCGCCGCCAGGTGCTCCGACGCAGCGGTCCGCGTGCCTCGTTAGTGAAGACCTCACCCGTACGCGCCGACGGGTACCTCCGCATGTGATCGCGAAGCAGTCGAGCCGCGAAGCCAGGAAGCGGGACCGATCGCCGACCAGCTCGCGACTGGGATACGGCTTCGAGGTGACCGCGCCGTTGACGTCGATCACCACTCGGCTGACGTGAACCACCCCGGCGTCCAGGTCGATCATGTCGAGACGAAGACCAAGACACTCCCCCCAACGAAGACCAGTGAGCCGTTCGGGACCTCTGGCACTTGGCAACTGGCTCAGGATGAGCGAGAACCTTTGGTGGCCCTCTCTGGAGGTGGCACGATGACGGGACTGCGAAGACGCATGCTGTGCGGTGGGCTGGCGCTGATGGCGGGCATTACTCTGACAGCGGCCACGGCGACAGCGTCGTCGGCGAAACCGTTCACGTTCACACTGTCGACGAAGTACACCGACAGCTTCACCGGGACGTTCCCTTGCCAGGGCGGCGAGCGCTACACGGTGACGGTCACCGGGCATTTGATGTTCCACCTCACCGACCGGGGTGACCCCGACGGCAATTTCGTTCCGCCCTTGCGCCTCACTGTCGTGGACCACGCCAAGGCGGTCGCGACTCCCGTCGATGGAACGGGCCCGAGCTTCGTCGGCCACTTCCACGACTTCGACCTGGAGACGATTCGAAGCGTGAAGCACGGCACCATGATCGTGGAGGTCGACACCGACCGCCACAAGATGTTCGCGAAGGGCTCTGACGGCTCGTTTGTGCGGATCCAAGAGCACCACCACTTCACCGTGAACGCCAACGGCGACGTGACCGTCGATTTCGAAAAGGCCAAGGCGAGCTGCTAGGCGTTCCTCGGCAGAAACTCGGCAGCACTCCCACCATCGAGAACCGACGGGAAGCGATGGACGACATTCGCTCCGCGTGGAGTGGCCATCTTGGGCAACGGTTGGCATACAGCGGCAGCGCGGGATGGCGTTCAGGACGAAGGGGTCGCAGCTTCAAATCCTGTCAGCCCGACCCAGCAACCACCCAGGTCATACAGCATCTTCGGCCTCGTCCTCGTCGCCGCCCGAGTCGCCGTCCCTCGTCGTCAGTCAGCGACCGAGCAGCCATTTGGGCATCGTTGATCGGCACGCCTCCGCTCAAGCCGAGGTGCGCTCGTCAATGTGGAACCACCGCAGATGACCGTACGTTCCTCTCGACAGCGGTGGCCGAAGGCGACGCATCACGCCCACTTGTCGAAGGAGCCCGAATCCGCCTCGACTTCGCCGGAGACGATCTGATCGTGAACGCAGGATGCAACGAACTCTGGTTCGGCAATGCCCGCCAGGACGGCGATCGTCTCATTGTCGACCTGGAGTACACCTCGGAGGTGGGTTGCACACCGGAGCGCTTGGATCAGGACGATTGGCTCGCCCGGGTCCTGACCCGGTCGCGACCCGGCAGCGCGCGGGTTGCCGAGCCGCTCAGGGTCACGCTGGTGCAGTATGTCGATGCGGTGGCTCGTCGGCGGTTCGGTCCGACGTTGATGGTGCGCATCCCGATCCGCACCACCGATCATGATGGCCCCGCAACGATGATGACCGGTCAGCCGTGATGGGCTCGAGTGGGCCAGTTTGCCCGGCTCGACGTCGGGTGTCTTGGGATCTCGGTGGATAACGGCAGTGTCAGGGGTCGTCGGCTGGACCGGCGGCGATGGCGTCGATCTCCCAGCGCAGCAACGGCTCCGGACCGGCGCGGGGATCAAGGCCAGCGCGCACGTCGGACTCCCACACTCGTGGTCCAAGCCGGTCGACCATGCCGATCAGGTCGGCGATCGGGGTGTGGTCGTCGACGATCGTCGGCGCCGGCCATCGTCCCACCGGAAGCGGCTCCGGCTCGACGACATAGCGGTGTCCGGTGGGCGTGGTCCAGACGAACACCCCGGGATCAGGTTGCTCGAGGTCGAAGATGTCGGCGGTCTTGCCACGGTGGTGGCGGCGGCTGGCCGGTCCGAGATTCCACGCCGCGGTCGGACCGTCCGGAGCGGGCATGGTGTGGTCGGCGTCGCACCTGGCGGCCGGGACCGAGCAGGTAGGCCAGCGACAGGTGCCGTCGCGTACATCGATGGCGAGTCCGAGAAGGTCCGAGGGGAACCGGCCGAGCTCAGTCATGTCGAGCAGGTGACCGCGCTCGTCGGTGATCGCGCGGTAGAACAGCGTGCCCGGCCGGGCGGCGATCTCGCGTACGAAAGGCGCCGGAATCGACGCCGATCGGTCGGCCAGTTCACCCGGGGTGTCGTCGACGCCCATGAGCGACTGGACCGGGACGGTCAGCACGACAGCCGCCGAGCTCGAGGGGTTGGCCGTGCCACTGCCGATGCCAAGCAGAAGGTCGACGGCAAGGTCGGCGCGACGCTGGTCGATCGTCCGCGGATCGTCGGAGCCGAGCTTGCGCGCCAGGTCGGTCAGGCGCGAGTCGATGGCCGCGACATCGGCCGCGCCGGCCATCATCCATAGCGAGCCCATGCCGTCGAGGTCCATCCGGCTCGAGACTCGACGGTCGGCCCGCGCACGCCGGTGCCGTTGCTCGGCCGCCTCCGGCTCGAGCGACGCGACCCGACGGTTGAGCCACCGCTGCAGGTGGGATGCGGTGTCTTCGGCGGCACGTACGGCGGCCTGCTCGTCGAGCTTGGTCACGGAATCCGGACGTACGAGACGGTTGGCAGCCTCGACGATCTTGGCCGCTTTGAATCCGTCGATCGCTCCGGCCATCCACAGCGACGTGATCTGTGGCATGTCGGAACGGAGGCGCCGGAAGCGTCGGTCCAAGGTCTGTACCCGATGGGTGGAGCATCGCAACGCCGCCGCGATCTCGTCGGCGGCGAACTCGCCCGGCAGCACCCTGCCCTTCACGGCCGCCACGCCATCGACCGGCTCCGAGCGCCGCAGATCGATGAACTCACAGATGCTCGACGCGAGCTCAGCCTCCAGCGCGCCGATCTGCCGGCTGATCTCGGCCATCCGGTCGATCAACCGTGCATCGCGCGGCGCCTCGCCGCCGCCGCTGCTCACATCCCAAGCCATATTCGAACACTAGTGCGCGCCACCGACAATCTCCTCCCATCCGATGTGCACGTTCCCCAGCACGCCCTACAGCCGCGCGTCGCCTGGTGTGGTTGTCATGCAGAAGGCGGTTTCGCTATGCCGTAACGGATGTGGACAGCGTCAGGCGTACTCGCGGTGCTGGCGTGGTGCAGCGGGATCAGGTGGCCATGCTCGTGCTCGTAGAGGCGGCGGCCGTCGCCTAGGAGGAGGGGCGCGATATGGATTCGCAGCTCGTCGACCAGGCCGGAGGTGAGGTATTGGCGACCGGTCTGACCGCCCATGAGCAGAACGGTGCGGTCGCCTGCGGCGTTGATGACCCGGTCCAAGGCGGCGGCGATGTCGTCGGTCACGAAGGTAAACGTGCCACTCGTCTGGGTCAGAGGCGGGCGAGGCCGATGGGTCAGGACGAAGCAGGGTGCGGGGAGAGGGACGTCGCCCCACGGGCCGATGCCGACGTCGAACGTACGACGGCCCATGATCACAGCGCCGGTCGAGGCGTGCATCCGATCGACGAGCGCGACGCCATGGCTGGGCTCGCCGCCGCTCATCCAGGCATGGATACCGTCGTCGTCACGGCCCATCGGGTAGGCGGTACTGATGCCAGGACCGGCGATGAAACCGTCCAGCGACATGCTCACATCCCAGATGACTGTTGCCATGGCGGCATTCTCTCGCTCGTTCCCCGCACGAACAGACAATCAGCGCGTACGAAACTCATCGGTGCGGTACGACCTGCGGACTCGAGGTGGTCGTAACCCGTACGCGAGAGCAGAGCCGATCTGGCGTCGTCCGCCAGGGACGAATGACGCGATACGCGCACTGCGACGGATTCGGGCACTCGCATCGAAGTCAGTCGACGCGTCGGCCTTCGCTCCATCGGCTACGCCAAAACACGACCGCGCGGCGACAAGTTGGCCGCTGCCGGTGCCGACGCGATCCTGGATGACATCGCCGCAATCGGCGTAGGGTCAGCTATCTGGGCGTCCACCCTCGGCGCCACAAGCGCTGTGATCCGACGCCTGATGTGCGACAGATTTGCGCTACCTGATGTGCGGCGCGTTTAGCCGTCTGGTTCTGCAGGACGATTCGGTGTCCGGCATGCGGGAGACGGCGAACCCTAAGCCTCCTCGGCGTCCGGCAGGGGGTCTGCGTGTCGATGGGCGACTTTCCAGTCTCCGTCTTCGCGGCGGTAGATCTGGGTCGCGCGGAGGGTGTAAGTCCGCGGCTCTCCATTGATGGAGGCCTGCGTGTGTTCATAGCCAACGGTATAGGCCATGTCCCCGATCACGTCGGCCGCAATGACTTCGTGCGTATATGACGTGCAGGCCGAGAACGTAGCTTCCAATTCGGCGAAGAGGTCGCGCACTTCCTGCTGGCCGGTGGCCGACTTCCAGGCGCCCAGGACCGTGACTGGATTCTCGCGGGACCAGATCGCGAGCCGAGGCGCGGCATTCCCGTTGTGCAACGCGATCTCCGCATCCTTGAGACGAGACTCCACCCAGGCCACGAAATCGTCCCTATCGTCCATCGTCCACCTCCACGAAGCCAGTGCCCGAATTGGCGCTTGTCCGCAGCGATAGGAGTCGGCGAATGTCCCTTCTAATACCGGCGGTCTGGGCCGGGAGTGGACGGGCGTGAAGTTCATCAACACTCGCTGCCTAGGTCGTCGGTTGCTCGTAGCCGAGGCAGTAGCGTCGATGCGTGGTCGGTAGTGCAGATACCCGGTTGGTGATCCTGCGCGGGAACTCCGGCGCGGGGAAGTCGACGGTCGCTCAGCAGCTCCGTGAGCGATTCGGGCGGGGCGTGGCATTGGTCGAGCAGGATCATCTTCGCCGGGTTGTGCTCCGAGAACACGATCGCGCCGGAATGCCGAACATTGGGCTCATCGAGACCACCGCGCGGTACATCCTGGACGCCGGCTACCACGTGATCCTCGAGGGGATTCTGTACAGCAGGCGCTATGCGGAGATGCTTACCCGGCTCGCCGACGATCACGACGGAGACACCGCCTGCTACTACTTCGACATCCCGTTCGAGGAGACTGCGCGCCGTCACGCGACCCGACCACTGTCGGCTGAGGTGACCGTCGAGCAGATGCGTCATTGGTTCCAGCAGCAGGACGTGCTCGGGCTACCTGGGGAGGTGACCATTGGCCCTGACCTGGACGCCGAGACGATAGTGCAGTTGATCATCGATCAAGTCGACTTCTGTCGACCACCGGTGCTGGGACGGATCCCGGCAAGCGGATTCGTCACTTGAACATCTAGAGCGCCACGTCTTCCAGCTCGGCCAACGAAATGGGTCTGGCTTACGTCGGCGGATGTCACCGTCGAGCTGCTTGACATCGAGGTCGCTACCCCAGACCAGCCGTTGATCGGGACGCGGTGGCGGATCAACACGATCATCGATGAGGAGTCGGAGAACTCGTTTGGCCAGCAGTACGAGGCGTACCTGATCTTCGGCGAGGACGGCACGGTCAGGGGTCGTACCGCATGCAACTCGTTCGGTGCCCGGTACGAGGTGGATGGGCCGAAGCTGAGTGTGTCTCCCGGTTGGTCGCGACTGATGTAGGTTGCCAGGGCTACGCCGCCGAGCTCGAGGCGGCGCTGTTCGACGTGCTTCACGGCGACTCGACCATCGACATCGAGACCAACAAGCTGACCCTCACGTCCTCCAACGGTAAAGGCGTGTCCCTGCGGAATCTGTCGGCAGCGAGAAGGCATCGAACAGGTCCCCACAGCGGGGATCGAGTGCGGCTCGGATCTCGCTGAGCCACTGTGTGCCCAGCTGGCGCCCGTTTGGGAGTTGGTCGTCTCGATCCCAGCGCCACGTTGTGACCATCGCCAGCGCGAGGATGCGACACTCGCGTAGCAAGGCCTGATTGATACCCGGATACTGCTCGCTGACTTCCTCCGGCGCATGGGCGAGGTCGAATTCGACAGGCCCACGGCAGCAGGTCTCGAGGTCGACGAACAGCAGCCCGCTTGTCGTCGCGAGCACATTGCCCGGGTGCGGCTCGCCGTGCAGGAGCTGCTCGGCGCCGCCGCGCTCGCCGATCACTCGTCTCAGGCCTCGTAACGTGTTGCCGAGGAGCGCCCGATCCGCGTCGGCGAGCGTCGGAGTGTCGTCGCGGCTTGCTACGAGTTGTTGGGCCTGCTCGATTCGATCCGTGAAGTGCGGTGCAGGGACATCGAGCTGGCGCATGCCGACATGCAACCGACCGAGCGCATTGGCGTAGTCGGCCGGTGAGACGTCTCGGGCCGGCGCAGATTCGTAGTACGTCCACAGCGTGACCGCGAAGCCATCACGCTCGTAGACGCGTGGCTCCACTCGGGGATCGAGAGCAGCCACGGGGCACTCGGATTCGGCGAGCCGTTGAGCGAGGTCGATTTCGAACTGTGCAACCTGATGCGCTACAGGTGCCACCCGGGCGACGACATCACAGGGCCGCAGACGCAAAGTGAGCTTGTTCGAGTCATGAAGAACGACCGCGTCGTCGACTGTCAGGTCAAGTGACGAGGCGGTCGACATGGCCGCAGCCACTGCACGCGGGACCTCTGACGCCTGCATCGTCGCCTGGCCCTTCCCTCGCGCGCTGCCGTACTCTCCAAGCGGTACGACCCCGGGCACCGTACCAAGTTGTCGAGGTTGCCACGAGCACGTCGACGGCCCCCAAACACGATCACGACAACGACTGTGAAGCGGACGAACATCCAGTACTCCTTGCGACGCGATCGCCCGGAGAAGGTGGCGTACTTCTGCAGAGGCATCGAGACCTCGTCGCCGGCGGATGTGGGAGTAGTCCGGAGCCGCGCGCCTGCCTCGATCCGACCGCCATTGTTCAGGCCACGCACGGCGTCGAACGGGTCCATCTAAGTCCGTCGCACCGCTCGCATGGGATAGGGCATTATTCCGATGTACCGGGCGTCCTCAGGCGACGACTCTTGCAAGGTCAGATCTCACCATCCGCAGGCGAGCACGAGCGGGAAGTGCGGAGTAGGGCATGTCATTGCGAACCGCGGCTGCTGCTCGCTTGTCACCCGTGTGGCTGGTTCTGATCGGCATCGGGTCGGTGCAGTTCGGCGCGGCGATCTCGAAGGACCAGTTCGGCGAGATCCCGCCGGTCGGGATGGTGCTGCTGCGACTCTTCACGAGTTCGCTGATCCTGCTCGCGTTGGCCCGCCCCCGGCTGACTCGTCGCACCGCGGCCGACTGGCGACCGGTGCTGGCGCTCGGGCTGGCGCTGGGTGCGATGAACTGGGCGTTCTACGAGTCCTTCGCCCGGATCCCACTCGGAGTCGCGGTGACGATCGAGTTCATCGGCCCGTTGGCGGTCGCGGCCGTAGGCAGCCGGCGCCCCCGCGATTTGGTGTGGGTGGGCCTCGCCGCCCTGGGCATCGTCATCTTCGGCGCCGGACCTACGAAGGTCGACGCCCTCGGGTTCGGCCTGGCTCTAGTCGCCGGCGGCTGCTGGGCGCTTTACATCGTCTCGACGGTGGCGACCGGCCGTCGCTGGACCGGTGTCGAGGGGCTTGCGCTCGCCAGCACGATCGCGACCCTTGCGATCGCGCCGTTCGCCGTGGCTATCGCGGGCACGCGCCTCCTGGAGCCACGCCTGCTGGCGCTGGGCGCTCTGGTCGGTCTGCTCAGTTCGGCGATTCCCTACGGCCTCGAGATGGTCGCCCTACGCACCCTGCCGCCTCGGGTGTTCGGCATCTTGATGAGCCTCGAGCCCGCCGCCGCGGCGCTGGTGGCTGCCGTCGTACTGCGGGAATGGCTCGCCCCGCTGCAGTTGCTCGCGATAGCCTGCGTGTCCGCGGCCAGCGTCGGCGCGGCGCGCACGTCGTCGGACCGCGACGTGGTCCCCGGCGACTAGACGCGAGGGTCACCGCTCGGCGCCGCGGACCCGGGGGCGAGCTTGTCTGCCGCAGAGTCGTCAGCTGCGCTCGTCGGAAGGCGGCTTGTCGGTCGGTTTCTCGTCACCGGACCTCAACGTCTCGGCAAAGACCGGCATGGGGTTGGGCTCGACGATCGCTCGCACCTCGTCTGGGAGGCTGAGGTCGCCGCCGGTGTGTCGCACACTGAACTCGCGTTCCGCGCGGCCCCGGCCGACGAATGAGCGGGTCCACTTCAGCAAAGTGGTGATCCGATTTCCGAAGCCGGTGAGGAACGTCAGGTGGACGACGGCCCACACCACCCAGCCGGGGAAGCCGCTCAGACGCAGCCCCTTGAAGTCGACAATCGATCGGAACCTTCCGACCGCGGCCGCACTGCCGAGGTCCCTGTACTTGAACGGCGCGACGGGCTCACCGCTCAACCGTCGGACGATCGAGTTGGCGGCGTGGAGACCACCTTGGATCGCGACCTCGGCCACTCCCGGCAGCCGGTCGAGGGACATCATGTCGCCGACCACGAAGATTTCGGGATGCCCCGGCAGCGTCAGGTCAGGGAGGACGGCGATGCGTCCGGCTCGGTCCAGATCGGCGCCGGTCGCCTTGGCCAGCTCGGCCCCGAGCGGTGACGCTTCGACACCTGCGGCCCATATCGCGGTGTAGGTGTCCAGCCGCTTCGTGTCCCCGTCGGAGTCCGTGTAGTCGACTCCACGAGCGTCCACGCCGACCACGCGAGCCCCCATGCGAAGCTCGACGCCGATCCTCTGCAACTCCTTTGCCGCCCTGCCGGACAACTTGTCGCCGAAGTTCGCCAGTGGCTCCGTGCCGCCGTCGAACAGCACGACCTTCACCGAGGCTGGGTCGAACGACCGGAACTCACCACGCAAGCTGCGCGCGGCCAGATCTCGTACCTGTCCGGCGAGCTCCACCCCCGTGGGTCCAGCGCCGACGATCGCGATCGTCAACCACCGCTCGCGCTCGGCGGAGTCGTCGGTGATCTCGGCCATCTCGAAGGCGCCGAAGATCCTTCGCCGCAGCTCCAGTGCGTCGTCGATCGTCTTCATCCCGGGCGCATACAGCGCGAACTCGTCGTGGCCGAAGTAGGACTGCTTGACGCCGGCGCCCACGATCAGGCTGTCGTACGGGAGCTCACGCTGGGCGATGCCGAGCGCCTCCGTGCGTACGGTCCGGCGTTCGACGTCGAACGATGTGACCTCGGCGCACTCGACGCGCACGTTCTTGTGCTTGCGTACGACGTGTCGTATCGCCGGCGCGATCTGACCCGGGGGCATCAGCGCGGTCGCCACTTGGTAGAGCAGCGGTTGGAACAGGTGGTGATTGCGCCGGTCAACGATCGTCACTTCGATGCCCTTGCGCGCCATGCGTCTTCGGCCGAGGAACCGGGCGGCCGGCAATCCACCGAAACCGGCTCCCACGATGACGACACGGTGCCCCGCGGCTCCTGTCGTACTCATCAGCATCTCCTCCCGTTCCGCCGAACCCGCTCAGCGGGACGCGTGTGAATGCAGCCACGGCTCCCGCCAGTGCGGATGGCCGGCCAGCAGCTTGTCGGCTCCGCTCGGGCCCCACGACCCGGGCTGGTAGATCTCCAGCGGCGGCGGTGCGTCGAGGAGCGGCTGTACGATGCGCCAGGTTTCTTCCACACTGTCCTCGCGCGTGAACAGTCTCGCTTCGCCACGCAGGGCGTCACCAAGCAGCCGCTCGTAAGGTTCGGGCGCATCTCCGAGCTCCTCCGAGAAGATCATCGAGAGGTCGACCGTTCGCGTGGTCGGAGCGCCGGGCTTCTTGGCCTGTACGACCAGATCGGCGCCCGGGTCCGGGTCGATCCGGAGCACGAACTCGTTCGTGTGCGGCTTGAACTGGGGCGCCAGCGTGAGCCGCGGAGGCGCCTTGAAGATGGCGCGTACCTCGGTCGCGCGGGTGGCCATCGCCTTGCCGGCCCGGATGTAGAACGGGACGCCGGACCATCGCCAGTTGTCGATCTCGAGCCGAAGCGCGGCGAAGGTCTCGGTCTGCGAGTCGGAGCGCACGCCGGGAACCGAGCGGTAGCCGTCGTATTGGCCACGCACGTAGTGCTTCGGGTCAGCGTCCGGAATTGCTCTGAACACCTCGACGCGTTTGTCGCGCATGCCGTCGGCGTCGGCGACCGTGGGTGGCTCCGAGGCGAACAGGCCGATGATCTGCAGCAGGTGGTTTTGCACGACATCGCGGAGTGCGCCGACCGGGTCGTAGAAGCTCCCCCGGTCCTCGACGCCGAAGTTCTCCGCCATCGTGATCTGCACGCAACGGATGCGGTCTCGGCTCCACAGCGGTTCGAAGATCGAGTTGGCGAACCGGAGATACAGGATGTCCATCGCCGGTTCCTTGCCCAGGAAGTGGTCGATCCGAAGGATCTGCCACTCCTCGAGCCGCTGGCGAAGCTCCGCGTTCAGTGCCCGGGCGGATGCGAGGTCGTGGCCGAACGGCTTCTCCACCACCACGCGAGCCCGCGCCGTCAGGTTCACCGCGGACAGACCGTCAACCACGCGGCCGAACAGCGACGGCGGAATCTCGAGATAGAAGACCGGGTTGTGTCGGCCGTCGATGGCTCGGGCCACGTGCTCGTACGTCGTCGGGTCGTTGTAGTCGCCCGAGACCATCGAAAGTCGCTGCGCGAACCGCTGGAAGACGTCTTCGTCGATCGTCTCGCCCGAATCCTCGATGGCCGCACGGGCGTGGTCGCGCAGCGCTGCGGACGACCAGTTGTCCAGAGCGACACCCACGATCGGACATTCGAGCAGCTTGCGGCGTTCGAGACGGTAGAGCGATCGGAAGGTCATCTTCTTGGCCAGATCGCCGGTGATGCCGAAAATCACCAGGACGTCGGCGCTGCTGTCTTCTTGTCCAGCCATCTGACTCACCCGTTCTTCATGCGAGTACGTAGCGATCCACCGCGTTGGCGAAGCCCTCGTCTCGGTTGGAGGTCGTGACCCGTCGCGCGGATCGTTGCACCTCGTGGCTCGCATTGCCCATCGCGATGCTGAGCCCGGAGTGCGCGAACATGAGGACGTCGTTCGGCATGTCGCCGATCGTGGCGATCTCCTCGCCGCTGATCCCGTACTCCTTCGAGAGGTAGTGGACCACTCCTCCCTTGTTGGCGTCGGGATGCGTGACGTCGGCGTAGTAGGGCTGGGATCGAGCCGCCGAGACGTGATCGCCGAACTTGTCGCGAAGGGCCTCGGCCGCCGCCTGGATCCGGTCGTGATCGTCGCTCACGCCGACGATCTTCGCGACGCCGTCCGAGACCTCGGCGTAGTCGTCCACCGGCGTCGGGTCGAACTTGACGGTCCACGCTTCCCGATCCACGTGCGGCCCGTTGGGGTCGCGCACGAACCAGTCGGCGCCCCGGTAAACCCAGACGTCGACCCCCTGACCGTCGAGCAGCGCGATGACCGACGGGGTCAGCTCGTCAGGGATGGTCTGCTGCTCGATCACGGTCATGTCGGGGTGGACGAACAGCCCGCCGTTGAACGCCGCGATGGGAGTCGTGATCTTCAACGGTTCGACGAGCATCGACATGCCGCGCGGCGGTCGCCCGCTGGTCAGCGCGAAGCGGATCCCGGCTTCCTCGAGCCGCCGCACCGCGCCGATTGCCCGGGCTGTGAGTTGCTTGTCGTGATCGACGAGCGTGCCGTCGACGTCGGCGAGGAGCAGTCGAATCGGCTTGCCTGGCACTTGTCTCTCCCTCGTACGCCCGCTCGCGGGTCAGGCCGCGAATCCCTCGATGGTTTCGATGTAACGGTCGGCGATCGTGCCGACGGCAGCATCGCGGTCGACCCTTCCCGCGATCAGATCGACCAGCGGCGCCTCCCACAAGGTCCGGCCGACGGCGAAGCCCTCGAAGCCGGGCACCGAAGCCGCGATGCGGAGCCACTCGAGGACTTGGGCTTCGTCCGCCCCTCGGCCGAGGACGATGCAACACACCCCGTCCCGACCGTCACGCCGTGCGGCCGCCACCACTTGACTGCAGGCGGCTGCCGATTCGAGACCCTCGATCTTCCAGATGTCCGGCTCGACCCTGCCGCTCTGCATCGCTTCGATCACGCGTACGACGAGCTCGGGCCGGATCTCGCGGTCGTAGCGCCGCTGGTCTCCGCCCGCCGCCCTGAGCTGCTCAGCCGTTGACGGCACCAGAAGTTCGAAGAGGAAACGCCGCTCACGATCGTGCAGCCAGCCACTCAGCCGGCTCAGACGCTCGATCTGGCGGGCGTTCAGCGACGCGTCACCGTCCGGGTTGTACCGGACCAGCACCTTGGCGAACGTCGGGTCGAACTCCTCGATGTGAACCCCGAACGCGTCGCCGAACTCGAATTCGAACTCGGCCTGCCCCGACTTCTCGACGGGCATCGCCAGTACGTGTCCGGCCCCGCGGGCCTTGCTGGCGACGCTCGCGCCGTACTCCTCGTCGACGAGAATGCCGGCGGCCTCAGCGGGCACACCCCGCGTCACGGCGACGACGAACGCCTCGTAGATCACCTGCTTGGCATCGACGATGCGGGCGCGGATCTCGTCGGATATCGGAGTCGCCGCCTCGAACAGGTCCCGTTCGAACGAGCCGCGGTGGTCGAAGGCCATCAGGTAGAGAGGCTTGTCGTATCCCAGGTTCATGCGCTCGTCCCTCGCCCGATCATCGACAGGTCCGTCCGCTCGACCGAATCGCCTCGGCCGACGATGACCGTCGCCACCATCTCCGGTGGGAACAGACCGTGTTCGATGACACCGGGTGTCGAGGCCAGCCACCCGGCCAGCTCGTTGGGATCGTCGACGGGGCCTACGTAGTCGGCGATCACACCGCCGTCGGGGCTGAGCGGGACATCCCGCACCTTGACCGGTCCGATGCGGCGCAGCGTCGTTCGCAGCCCAAAGGAGAGCAGCTCGAGCGGGATCGGCGACGTCAGCTCGGCCACCGGCTTGGACGAGTCGACGATGACCACGAACCGGTCGCCCGCTGCGGCGACGAGCTTCTCCCTGGTGTGCGCAGCTCCGCCTCCCTTGACGAGCCAGCCGTCAGGAGTGACCTGGTCGGCCCCGTCGATGGCGATGTCGAACCGGTCGACCTGCTCGAACGGCTCGACCCGGATGCCCAGCTCGCGGGCCGCGGACTCGGTATGTGGCGACGTCGCGACACAGCTGATGTCGAGGGACCGGCTCGCGAGTGCGGGCAGGAGGAACGCGACCGTCGAGCCGGTGCCGAGCCCGACCTTCATGCCGTCTTCGACCAGAGTCGCGGCCGCCTCGGCAGCGAGTCTCTTCTCGTGGTCGGCACTCATCGTTGCCTCTAACTGGCGGCGGCGTCGGCGAGCACCAGCGACGCTTGGGCCTCGACGCGGCCTGCGGGGATCGATCGATCGCCCGCCATGAGCTGAGCCAGCGGCTTCTTCTTGTCCTCCCCAGTCACCAGCCAGAGAAGGCGACGTGCCCGGGCCAGCGCGGGATACGTCAGGGTCATCCGCCGTCTGCCCTGGTAACCCCCCGTCAACCCGACCAGCCTGTCGGTGACCGCGAGCACCGGATCGCCTGGCACCAGCGACGCGGTGTGCCCGTCCGGCCCGAGCCCCAGGTGGACGAGGTCGAAGAGCTCGGGCAGCGAGTCCGCGTACGCAGCCGCCGCCTCCTCCGGATCGTCTGCCTCGACCGGCATCGGCTTCACCTGGGCCGGAGCGGACCCGAGCGCCTCGCGGAGGTGGTGCAGGTTGCGATCCGGGTCGTCGGCCGGAGCCACCCGTTCGTCGACCTGGTAGATGACGACCGCGCTCCAGGGCACCGACTCGGCGGCCAGCTCCGCGAACATCGCCCACGGCGTGCGTCCGCCGCTCACAGCGAAATGGAAGCTGCCGCGGCTCTCCACCGCCCGACTCGCCTGGCTGGCGACGAAGGCGGCTCCGGCCCGGGCGACCGCGCTCGGCTTTGGCAGGGTTTCGAGGACGTGCTCCATCGCACCGCCGCCTATCCGCTCTTCTCGGCGTGACCGCCGAACTCGCTGCGCATCGCGGAGAGGATCTTGTCGGTGAACTCACCGAGGCCTCGCGACTCGAACCGCTCCTGGAGCGCCGTTGTGATGACCGAAGCCGGTACGCCCTCGTCCACGGCGGCGATCACGGTCCAACGACCCTCGCCGGAGTCCGAAACGCGTCCGGCGAAGTCGTCGAGATCGGGCGAGCGGGCAAAGGCGTCGGCAGCGAGATCCACCAGCCACGAACCAACGACCGAGCCTCGGCGCCACACCTCGGCGACCTCGCCCACGTCGATGTCGTACTGGTAGGCCTCGGGCTCTCGCAGCGGCGTCGTCTCCGCGTCGATCTCCTGCGTCTTGGTGCCGACGTCGGCGTGATTGATGATGCTCAAGCCCTCGGCGATGGCCGCCATCATCCCGTACTCCACACCGTTGTGGACCATCTTCACGAAGTGCCCCGCTCCGTTCGGACCGCAATGCAGATACCCTTCGGGCGCCGTGCCATCCTGCCTCGTCCTTCCAGGTGTGGGCTCCGCGCTCCCCCTACCCGGTGCGATGGTCTTGAAGATCGGATCGAGTCGTTCGACCGCCTCGTCCTCTCCGCCGATCATCAGGCAGTAGCCACGCTCGAGCCCCCAGACGCCGCCGCTCGTCCCGCAGTCGACGTAGTGGATTTGCTTGCCGGCCAGCCGCTTGGCCCGGGTCATGTCGTCGCGGTAGTACGAGTTGCCGCCGTCGATCAGGATGTCGCCGGGCTCCAATAGCGGGACCAGCTGGTCGAGAGTGCGATCGACGATCGCCGCGGGCAGCATCAGCCATGCGGCGCGAGGTTTCTCCAACTGGGAGACGAACTCCTCGAGCGAGCTCGAACCGGTCGCTCCTTCGTCCTCGAGTTCCTTCACGACATCGGCGTTCACATCGAATACGACACATCGATGACCGTCGTGCATCAGGCGCCTCACCAGATTGGCGCCCATGCGTCCCAGCCCGATCATGCCGAGTTGCATCGGCCTGTCAGTTGTCATCTAGCTCTCCTTCTTCAGTGCCCGGTAGCGACGGATGAGCGCGTTGGTCGACGAGTCGTGGTCAAGGTCCGGCTCGGTCGCGCTCTGCAGCTCCGGGATGATGGCCACGGCCAGCACCTTGCCCAGCTCGACCCCCCACTGGTCGAAGGAGTCGATGCCCCAGATCGTTCCTTGGGTGAACACGCTGTGCTCGTAAAGTGCGACCAACGCACCCAGCACGTAAGGGGTCAGCACCTCCGCCAGCAGGACGTTCGTCGGGCGGTTCCCCTGCATCACGCGGTGGGGTACGACGGCTTCGGGGGTACCCTCGGCGCGCACCTCCTCCTCGGTCTTTCCGAAGGCGAGGGCTTGCGCCTGGGCGAACACGTTGGACGACAAGATGTCGTGGTGGTCGCCAAGTTCGTTGAGGCTCTTGCCGAAACCGATCAGGTCGAGCGGGATCAGCCGAGTGCCTTGATGGACCAGCTGGTAGAAGCTGTGCTGGCCGTTCGTGCCCGGCTCCCCCCAGTAGACGGGTCCGGTGTCGTAGTCGACGACGGATCCGCCGAGCGTGACGTGCTTGCCGTTCGACTCCATGGTGAGCTGCTGCAGGTACGCGGGAAACCGCTTGAGGTATTGGTCGTACGGCATCACGCCTATGGACTGGGCGCCGAAGAACTCCACGTACCAGACCGCCAGCAGCCCCATCAGTACGGGCAGGTTCTCCGCAAGCGGAGCCGTGCGGAAATGCTCGTCCATGGCGTGGAAACCGGCCAGCATCTCGTAGAACTGCTCCGGACCGAGAGCGATCATCGTGGAGAGACCGATCGCGGAGTCCATCGAGTAGCGGCCGCCGACCCAGTCCCAGAACCCGAACATGTTGGCGGTGTCGATCCCGAACTCCGAGGCCTTCTCAGCGTTGGTGGACACCGCGACGAAGTGCTTGGCGATGGCAGACTCGTCGCCGAGCTGGGAGATCGTCCACTCCCGGGCCGACTTGGCGTTGGTCAAGGTCTCGAGGGTGCCGAACGTCTTCGAGGAGACGATGAACATCGTCTCCTCGGCTCGCAAGTCGCGGGTGGCCTCGACGAAGTCGGTCGAGTCGACGTTGGAAACGAAGCGGAAGGTCAGGTCGCGTTGGGTGTAGTGCCGCAGCGCCTCGTACGCCATGACCGGGCCGAGGTCGGATCCGCCGATCCCGATGTTGACGACGTTGCGGATCGGCTTGCCCGTGTGGCCCTTCCACTCACCGGACCTGACCGACTTCGCCAGGGCCGCCATCCGCTCCAGCACGTCGTGCACCTCTGCGACTACGTCGACACCCTCGACGACGAGTGAGCTGTTCTTCGGCATGCGCAGCGCGACATGCAGCACCGAACGGTTCTCCGAGACGTTGATCCGCTGGCCCTCGAACATCATGTCGCGGCGCTGCTCGAGATCCGACTGCTCGGCCAGCAGGATCAGGAGCGCCATCGTCTCGTCGGTGATGCGGTTCTTGGAGTAGTCGAGGTACAGGCCCGCCGCCGATGCCGTCATGCGCTCGCCACGCGTTCGGTCCTCGTCGAACATATCGCGCAGGTGGCGACCCTCGAGCTCCGAATGATGCTTGGCCAAGGCCGCGTAGGCTGGTCGCTCCCGAAACGGTGTCGGCATCGCTGTCTCCTCTCCGGCGGTCAGGCCAGTGCGGTGGCCTTCGAATCGATCCGGTCCATGAGCTCGTTCCATGCGGTCACGAACGAGGCCGCGCCGTCGCGCTGCAGCTTGGCCGCCAGCTCGGCGAGGTCGACGCCGGCTGCTTCGAAGCGACCCAGCATGTCGTCCGCGTCCGCGCCGTCCGCCGGCATCGGGCCACCGACGTCGCCGTGGTCGAAGAACGCCTGGAGCGTGTCGTCCGGCATCGTGTTGACCGTGAACGGCGCCGCGAGCCCGTGCACATACAGGGTGTCGGAGGCGTCGGGGTCTTTCGTCTTGGTACTCGCCCACAGCAGGCGCTGCATGCGGGCTCCGTCGTTCTGAAGCCGCTGCACCCGATCCGAGTCCATCAGCTGGCGGTACGCCCGATACACGTCCAGCCCTACCGCCAGGCCCAGCTTGTCGACCAGGTCCTTGGGCACGTCCTTCCCGACGGCGACGTCCCAGCGCGACATGAAGACGGACGCGACCGAAGCGACCGCGGGATCGAGGCCGTCCTTGACCCGCCGCTCCACGCCCTCGAGATAGGCCTCGGCCGCCGCCCGGTAGTGGTTGGCCGAGAACAGAAGAGTCACGTTCACGGGGATGCCAGCCGCGATTGCCTCGGTGATCGCCGGCAGACCCTCCGGTGTGCCCGGGATCTTGATGAACAGGTTGGGTCGCGCCGCCTTGGCGTGGAGCTGCCTCGCCGCATCTACCGTCTTGGCCGTGTCGTACGCGAGCAGCGGGGACACCTCCAACGACACCCAGCCGTCGACGCCGTCGGTGCGCTCGTGGACGGATGCGAACAGGTCGGCTGCGCGCCGCAGATCCTCGATGGCGAGCTCGAAGAAGAGCTCCTCGTTGGACAGGCCCGCGTCGGACTTGGCCCGGATGGCGTCGTCGTAGTCGCCCGACCCGATCGCCTTGTCGAAGATGGAGGGGTTCGAGGTGAGCCCGGTCACCGCGTAGGAGTCGACATACTTCTTGAGGGTGCCGTCGTCGAGCATGCTGCGGGTGATGTTGTCGAGCCAGAGACTCTGGCCCTGCTCGTGGAGGGCTTCGGTAGCCTTCACGGTCTTCCTTCCGATTGACGTGGTCCACTGGTGGTCCTGTCAGGCCTCGCGAGCGGCGGCGACACGCTCACGCGCGACCTCCGCCACCTGGTCGGGTGTGAATCCGAACCTGCGCAGGAGCTGCTTCAGGGGTGCTGACGCTCCGAACGTGTGCATCCCGACCACCGCCCCGTAGTCGCCGACGTATCGGTCCCAGCCGAGCGTGGACGCCTGCTCGATCGCGACGCGCGCCCTCACACCGCGCGGGATCACCTCGTTGCGGTACGACTCGGGCTGGCGGTCGAAGAGCTCCCAGCAGGGCATGCTGACAACCCGCGTGGGGATTGCCCCGGACTGCAGTTCGTCGCGGGCGGCGAGCGCGAGCTGTACTTCGGAGCCGGTGGCCAGAAGAATCGCCTCCGGCGCCCCGCCCTCGGCCTCGGCGAGGATGTACGCGCCCTTGGCGACGCCTGACGCGGGTGCCAGCACGCCACGGTCGAGGGTCGGCAGGTTCTGACGCGACAAGATCAGCGCCGCCGGCTCGTGCTTGAGCGCCGCCACGATCCGCCAGGTCTCGACCACCTCGTTTGCGTCGGCCGGCCGGAAGACGAGCAGACCCGGCACCGCTCGTAGCGAGGCCAGTTGCTCGACCGGCTGGTGGGTGGGCCCGTCCTCGCCGACACCGATCGAGTCGTGGGTGAGGATGTGAAGGACCGGGATCTCCATCAGCGCCGAGAGTCTGATCGCTCCTCGGGCATAGTCGGAGAAGATCATGAACCCGGACCAGAAGGGACGCAGCTTGGTGAGCGCCATTCCGTTGGCAATCGCGGCGCTGGCGTGCTCCCGGATCCCGAAGTGCAGATTCCGTCCCTCGTAATGGTCGCGCTCGAAGTCACCCGCATCGTCGAAGGTGAGCCGGGTCTTTGTCGAGGGAGTCAGGTCGGCCGACCCACCGACCACCCACGGCACCGCCTCGGCGACGGCGTTGAGCACCTGTCCCGACGAGCTCCGGGTGGCAACGCCCTTGGGGTCGGGCGGGAAGGTTGGCAGTGACGCGTCCCAGCCCTCCGGAAGCTCGCGACGCTGCATACGCTCGATCTCGTCAGCCAGGTCCGGATGGGCCTTGGCGTAGTCGGTAAACGTTGCCTCCCACTGCTCCCGCGCCGCGCGACCGCGAGACCCCATCCCGTCCGCGAAGGAGTCGTAGACACCGTCCGGGACGAAGAAGTCCTGATCGTCCGGCATGCCGAGGAACCGCTTGGTGGACTTCACTCCCTCCACCCCGAACGGAGTGCCATGTGCCTTGGGAGAGTCCTCGACCGGCGAGCCGTAACCGATGTGGCTGTGGACGAGCACCAGAGTGGGCCGCGCGCGCTCGGACTTGAACGAGTGCAGCCCCCGTTCGGCGGAGTCGATGTCGTTGGCGTCGGCGACGGTCGTGACGTTCCAGCCGTACGCGATGAAGCGGGCCGCCACGTCCTCGGTGAAGGTGATGTCGGTGTGGCCCTCGATCGTCACCCGATTCGAGTCGTAGATCCAGCACAGATTCGACAAACCGAGGTGACCAGCCAGTGAGGCTGCCTCGGACGAAATGCCCTCCATCATGCAGCCGTCACCGGCGAGCGCGTACACGTCGTAGTCGAAGAGCTTGAGCCCATTGCGGTTGTAGCGGTCGGCGAGCCATCGGCCTGCTAGTGCCATGCCGACCGACGTCGCCACGCCCTGGCCGAGTGGTCCGGTCGTCGTTTCGACGCCGCTGGTCCAGCGGTATTCGGGGTGGCCCGGGCAGTGCGAGTCGAGCTGCCGGAACGTTTCGAGGTCCTCGAGAGTCACCGCCGGTCTGTCGAGGATCTCGTAGTCGGGATCGACCGACTTGACGCCGGTGAGATGGAGAAGCGACCAGAGCAGTGCTGATGCGTGTCCCTCGGAGAGGACGAAGCGATCGCGGTTGGGCCAGGTCGGCTCGTCCGGGTCAAACCGCAGGAAGCGCTGCCACAAGGTGTACGCGACAGGGGCTATCCCCATCGGCGTCCCGGGGTGACCTGAGTCCGCCTTCTGAATAGCGTCCATGCACAGGGTTCGGATGGTGTTGATCGCAAGCGTGTCCGTGTCGAGGATCGTCACCGTCGCACCTCCGTCAGGCGTCTGGGAAGCGAACCGCGAGAACGGATCGCTTGGTCATTGCGACGACAACCGCGTCGGCGCGAACGCCGCGGCGCCGACGATGCCGGCCTCATTCTTGAGTTGAGCCGGGACGAGCTGGGTCCGCAGCTCGATCCTGGGGATGAACTTGTCAGCCTTTTTGCTGACTCCGCCGCCGATGATGATGAGCTGCGGCCAAAAGAGCTTCTCGACCAGTTCGAAGTACCGCTGCAGGCGATGGGCGTACTTCTTCCAGGACAGGTCGTCGTGCTCGCGTACCGACTCGGCTGCCCAGTCCTCGGCGTCGCCGTGGTGGAGCGGAAGGTGCCCGAGCTCGGTGTTGGGAACAAGCACACCGTCGACGAACACGGCGCTACCGATGCCTGTGCCCAAGGTGACCATGACGACGACACCGGATGCGTCGCGTCCGGCGCCGAACCGCATTTCAGCGATGCCGGCCGCGTCAGCGTCGTTCACCAGCGCTATCGAGCGCCCCGTAACGGACGACAGGAGCTTGACGGCGTCCACGCCGATCCACGCCTGGTCGATGTTCGACGCGGTTTCGACGATTCCGCCACGAATCACCGCCGGCAAGGTGATGCCGATCGGGCCGTCGGAGCCGATCTTGTCGAGGAGCTCCGCAACGGTGCCAGCCACCGCATCCGGCGTTGCCGGGGACGGGGTGAGCAGCCTGATCCGTTCGCTGGCGAGCTCACCTCTTGCGATGTCAACCACCGCGCCCTTGATCCCGGTGCCACCTACGTCGACGCCGATGACCGGTGCAGAGGCGGTGGCGGACGTCATGACCCCGTCCGCTCCCGAGACGCGCTCTGTGCCGCCTCGGCGGGCTTTCCCCGGCCTGCCGAGCGCAACGAAGGAGCGAACTGCAACATCGCCGCAATCGTAGGTATCCCGCACGCGATATTTCCCGGGCCGAAGGTCCCGGACCAGATAGGGCCATCGCGCCGTCGGCCTTCGCGGCCGTCCTCTGGCCCGTCGGCTAAGTCCTTTCGGCCCTGTGTGTCCTGAGTACGCGAGCATAGAACGACGAGAGCAGCGGAAGGAGCTGGACGATGAACCCAATCGCAGAGACCGCTGAAGCGTTCTTCGAAGCCTGCGAGACCGGCGGCGGATGGGCGGAGTGCGAGCAGCACTGCCATCCAAATGCCACGTTCACGGCCCAGGCGGCAGCGCTCGAAGGCATGGACAACCTCCGGGACTACACCGAGTGGATGAAGGGCCTCTTTACGCCCGTACCCGATGGCCGTGCCGAGATTCGGTCGTTCGCCGTCGACGAGTCACGAGACAAAGTCTTGGTCTACGGCGTGTTCCACGGGACTCACACCGGTGAGGGCGGCCCCGTCCCGCCAACCGGTAAGAGCGTAGAAGCCGATTACGTCTACGACATGTCGTTCGACGGCGGCAAGATCAGCCACATGACGAAGATCTGGAACGACTCCGTCTCGCTGCAACAACTCGGGTGGATCTAACCGACCGACGCCAGACCTTAGATCGCTGCTCGGTCGGGTATGTCCGCCGGGCTGTCCCAACCGGACACGAACCAGCTGGCTTCGCCGGTAGCCGGGTCGTAGCGGGGCCGCCTGAGCGTCCCGATGTTGCCGCCGTAGACGTGGATCCCGATGGTGGGTACGTCGCCGACGGCTACCACGGCATGAACGTCGTCGTCGGTGGTGCAGCAGACCGTCACCTGCCCAGCCTCAAAGCGCCCCTCACCGGCCGGCGTCAGTGGCGCGATCGGAGCGGACGCCGCCGGCTTGACGTACCGGACCTCTTGTTCGACGCCCGAGTAGACCACGGGCCACCCCGAACCAGAACAGCGTCCGGCAGACTGCTCCCATGAACGACCGCCAGGCCAGCGTGGCGAGGCTGCGCTCGCGCCCGCTCCCGATCCCGCTGGCCGCCGCCGCGACCGGGTTGCTCGTCGGCTCGCTGTCGGCCGGGCTGGTCTGGCTCGGAATGGCCGGCTGCGACGTGTGGCGGGACAGTCCGTCGTGCGGCGGCGGAGTCGGCATCGGCCTGCTCACCGCCGTCGTCGTGATCTCGTTGCTCGTCGGCCGCGTACTCCTCGGGTTCGCCGAGGTGCTGGATGCCTTGATGGTGAGCTTCCTCGGTATCGCGGTGGCGATGATCGTCGTGCTGCTGTTCCTGATCGACGAGACGTTTTCGGTCTGGATGTGGCTGGTGATGCCAGTCCTGACGGCCGCCATGTTCGTCGCCTCGGCGTGGCTCGTTCGCGCTCTCGGAGGCTCGGCGGGGCCGGACGACCGAGGCTGACCCACGACACTCACTGCGAAGGAGACGATGGATGCCGGGAGCACCGTCCAGCGAGCACGATGTGCTGTGGTCGCCACCCGCCGACGTCCGGACGAGGACCCGGGTCGGGGATTATCTGAGTTGGCTGGAGAGTCGGAGCGGACGCCGCTTCGACGACTACGAGGAGTTGTGGGCCTGGTCGGTCGACGACCTGGACGGGTTCTGGCGGTCGGTGTGGGACTACTTCGCCCCTCCCGCAGACGGCGACGCGTCGACCGCGTTGGCGGACGACAGCATGCCGGGGGCGGTGTGGTTCCCCGGCGTCCGGCTCAACTACGCCGAGGCGATGCTGCGCATGCCCGGCCGTACCGACGACGACGTGGTCATCGTGGCCCGGTCGCAGACGCGGGAGCCGGTGGAGCTGACGGCTGCGGAGGTACGCGAGGGCGTCGGTCGGATCCAGGCCGGTCTGATCCGACTCGGCGTCGGGCCGGGGGATCGGGTCGCGGCGTACCTGCCAAACATTCCCGAGACGTTGCTGTTGATGCTGGCGACAGCGAGCCTCGGGGCGACGTTTTCGTCCTGCGCACCGGAGTTCGGCACCCGAAGCGTCACGGATCGGTGGCGCCAGATCGAGCCGGTCGTGCTCGTCGCGGTCGACGGCTACCGCTACGGCGACAAGCCGATCGACCGACGCCGCGAGGTCGACGAGATCCGGGCAGCGCTGCCGTCGCTGCGGCACAGGGTGAGCCTGCCGTACCTCGACCCGGACGCGACCCTGCCCGACGGAGCGATCAGATGGGCCGACCTGACGGCCGAGCCAGGCGAGCTGGCGTACGAGCGAGTGCCGTTCACGCACCCGCTGTACGTGCTGTATTCGTCCGGCACGACCGGCCTGCCGAAGCCGATCGTGCACGGCCATGGCGGCGTCCTACTCGAACATCTCAAGGCGCTGGCGCTCGGCATGGACCTCGGGCCGGCCGACCGATTCTTCTGGTTCAGCACGACCGGCTGGATGATGTGGAATTATGCCGTGTCCGGTCTCGCCGTTGGCTCGACGGTCGTGCTGTACGACGGCAACCCCGCCGCGCCGGACCTCGGTGAGCTGTGGCGGATGGCCGGCGAGGTCGGGGTCACCTACTTCGGCACCAGCGCACCGTTCATTCTTGCTTGTCGTAAAGCTGGGTTGAACCCTCCGAGTATCGCCGACCTGTCGAGGCTGCGTGGCGTCGGATCGACCGGCGCCCCGCTGCCGGCCGACGGCTTTCGCTGGGTCTACGACACGGTGAAGTCCGACGTCATGCTCACGTCGTTTTCCGGTGGGACCGACATGTGCACCGGATTCCTCGGCGGGTCGCCACTGTTGCCCGTGTACGCCGGCGAGATCGCCTGCCGCTGTCTCGGCTGCAAGGTCGAGGCGTACGACGCGACCGGCAAGCCCGTCATCGGCGAACGCGGCGAGCTCGTCATCACCGCGCCGATGCCGTCGATGCCGGTCGCGTTGTGGGGTGACTCCGACGGATCGCGGCTGCGCGCGGCGTACTACGAAGACTTCCCCGGAGTCTGGCGGCACGGCGACTGGATCACGATCAGCGAGCTCGGCACCTGCGTCGTGTCCGGCCGCAGCGATGCCACCCTCAACCGCGGCGGTGTGCGACTCGGCACGGCAGAGTTTTACTCCGTCGTCGATGGACTGCCCGAGGTCGCGGACAGCCTGGTGGTGCATCTCGAGGACGACGAGGGTGGCGCCGGCCGACTGCTGCTGTTCGTCGTACCGGCCCCCGGTGTAGCGGTCGACGACGAGATGCGGCGCCGGATCGCGACCGAGCTGCGGACCAAGCTGTCGCCGCGACACGTGCCTGACGAGGTGCATCAGGTGGCGGCGCTGCCGTACACGCTGTCAGGCAAGAAGCTCGAGGTGCCGGTCAAGCGCATCCTCCAGGGTGCCTCCGTCGACGACGCGGCCGCGAAGGGGGCGCTGTCCAACCCGGAGTCGCTCGACGACTTCGTACGCTTCGCCGACTGAGCCAGGCTGCTGGCGGCGCTGACCGCACGCGGCGACCTCAAGTATTGGCGTGAAATACAGGTGCTCAGCGAGGTTTGGCCTGTATTTCACGCCAATACGTGGACTCGGCGCGTCCGCTCCCACACCCGCAGCCGCCCGACTTAAGCGACCGCTTAGGTTGCCGTTGACACCGCTCCAACCGGGGCGCAAGCTGACCGCACTCGGAGTGAGGGGGTCAGCATGCAGGTCCCGGCACCATTCGAATACGAGCGTGCGACCAGCGTCGACCACGCGATCGCCCTCATGGAACGGCTCGGCAGCGAGGCCAGGCTGGTCGCCGGTGGCCACAGCCTGCTGCCGATGATGAAGCTACGACTGGCCGACCTCGAGTACCTTATCGACATCAACGATCTCGGCCCCGAGCTCGGCTACCTGATCGTCGAACCCGACCAGATCCGGATCGGTGCCCTGACCCGGCATCGCGACCTCCTCGAGTCCGACGAGCTGGCGGCCATCTTTCCGATCTTCCGTGACGCGGAGCGAGTCATCGCCGATCCGGTCGTACGCAATCGCGGCACTCTCGGCGGCAGCCTGTGCCAGGCCGACCCGTCCGAGGACCTCTCGGCGGTCTGCACGACGCTGGGCGCCAGCTGCGTCATCCGCGGCAGCGACGGCGAGCGGGTCGTGACGATGGAGGAGTTCTATCGCGGCCCGTACGAGACGGCTGTCGAGGACGGCCAGATCCTCACCGAGGTACGGGTCCCGGTCCGGCCGGGTGGCTCCAGTGCGTACGAGAAGGTCGAACGCCGCGCCGGCGACTGGGCCATCTGCTCGGCCGGCGCCGCCGTCTGGATGGACGACGGCCAGATCACCGACGCCCGCGTGGGCCTGGCCGCCGTCGGACCCAACACGACCGGCATCCCGGCCATCTCCGAGGCGCTGCGGGGCCAGCACCCGTCGGACGAGCTGTACGCCCGGGCCGGAGCGATCGCCGCGGAGCACTGCTCACCGGCCACCGACATGCGCGGCAGCGCCGACTACAAGCGCCACCTGGCGAACGAGCTCACCCAGCGGGCACTACGCCGCTCGGTCGCCCGGATCACCGGCAGCGCACCTTAAGAGAGACGGAGCCTGACATGCAGGTCACACTGACCGTCAACGGCGCGGAGGTCACCGCCGACATCGAGGCCAGGCTGCTGCTGGTGCACTTCCTGCGCGACCACCTGGGACTGACCGGCACCCACTGGGGATGCGACACGAGCAACTGCGGCACCTGCGTCGTCTGGCTCGACGGCGAGCCGGTCAAGTCGTGCACCGTCCTGACCGCGATGGCCGACGGCCACGAGGTACGCACCGTCGAGGACCTCGAACGCGACAGGGAGCTCGACCCCGTACAGCAGGGGTTCATGAAGTGCCACGGACTCCAGTGCGGCTTCTGCACCCCCGGCATGATGATGACCGCCCGGGCGCTGCTCGATCGCAACCCGAACCCGTCCGAGGGCGAGATCCGGGAGGCGATCTCGGGTCAGATCTGCCGGTGCACCGGCTACAGCACGATCGTCCGCTCGGTGCAGTGGGCCGCCGCGCATGACGGCGACCGCGACAGCGCCGTAGCGGCAGGGAGCACGTCATGACCGTCACCGAACCCAAGGCGCCCGAGTTCGTCGACAACGACCAGAAGCCGGTCGGCCACGGCCGGATGCTGCGCAAGGAGGACCCGCGGTTCGTACGCGGCCTCGGCAAGTACGTCGACGACATCCAGCTGCCCGGCATGCTCCACCTGGCCATCCTGCGCTCGCCGCTGGCGCATGCCCGCATCGTCAGCATCGACACGACCGCCGCCGAGGCGCATCCGAAGGTAAAAGCGGTCGTGACCGGAGCCGCGCTCGCCGAGCAAAACCTGGCGTGGATGCCGACGCTGTCCAACGACGTCCAAGCGGTGCTCGCCACCGACAAGGTGCGCTTCCAGGGTCAGGAGGTGGCCTTCGTCGTCGCCGAGGACCGCTACTCCGCACGCGACGCGCTCGAACTGATCGACGTCGAGTACGAGCCGCTGGAGCCGGTCATCGACGTCCGCCGGGCACTGGCGGAGGACGCCCCGGTGATCCGAGACGACCTCGAGAACAAGACCGACAACCACTGCTTCGACTGGGAGACGGGCGACGCGACGGCGACCGAGGCCGTCTTCGACTCGGCCGACGTCGTGGTGAGCGAGGACATCGTCTATCCACGCGTACATCCGGCTCCGATGGAGACCTGCGGGTGCGTCGCCGACTACGAGCGGGTCGACGGCAAGCTCACTCTGTGGTGCACCAGCCAGGCGCCGCACGCCCATCGGACCGTCTACGCGCTCGTCGCCGGGCTCCCCGAGCACAAGATCCGGATCATCGCGCCCGACATCGGCGGCGGCTTCGGCAACAAGGTGCCGATCTACCCCGGGTACGTGTGCTCGATCGTCGCGTCGCTCGTCACCGGCAAGCCGGTCAAGTGGATCGAGGACCGTACCGAAAACCTCGTCAGCACTGGGTTTGCCCGCGATTACGTGATGCGCGGCGAGATCGCGGCGACCAAGGACGGCAAGATCCTCGCCATCCGCACCAACGTGCTGGCCGACCACGGCGCGTTCAACGGCACCGCGGCACCGGTGAAGTATCCCGCCGGGTTCTTCGGCGTCTTCACGGGCAGCTACGACCTGGAGGCGGCGTACTGCAAGATGACCGCCGTCTACACCAACAAGGCGCCCGGCGGGGTCGCGTACGCGTGCTCGTTCCGGATCACCGAGGCGGTCTACCTCGTCGAGCGCATCGTCGACTGCCTGGCGCACGAGCTCGACATGGACCCGGCGGAGCTGCGAATGCGCAACCTGCTCAAGCCGGACCAGTTCCCGTACGAGACGAAGACCGGCTGGGTCTACGACTCCGGCAACTACGAGCCCGCGTTGCGCCAGGCCATGGACATGGTCGGCTACGACGAGCTGCGTCGTGAGCAGGCCGCGAAGCGCGAGCGCGGCGAGCTCATGGGCATCGGCGTCTCGTTCTTCACCGAGGCGGTCGGCGCCGGACCTCGCAAGGACATGGACATCCTCGGTCTCGGCATGGCCGACGGCTGCGAGCTGCGGGTCCATCCGACCGGCAAGGCCGTCGTACGGCTGTCGGTGAAGACGCAGGGGCAGGGGCACGAGACGACGTACGCGCAGATCGTCGCCGAGGAGATCGGGATCCCGCCGGCCGACATCGAGGTCGTGCACGGCGACACCGACAACACCCCCTTCGGGTTAGGGACGTACGGCAGTCGCTCGACTCCCGTGTCGGGTGCGGCGGCTGCGCTGGTGGCCCGGAAGGTCCGCGACAAGGCGCAGATCATCGCCTCCGGCATGCTCGAGGTGTCGGTCGCCGACCTGGAGTGGGTCAAGGGCTCGTTCCAGGTGAAGGGCGACCCAACCAGTTCGGTCACGATCCAGGACATCGCGATGCGCGCGCACGGCGCCGGCGACCTGCCCGACGGGATCGAGGGAGCTCTCGAGGCGCAGATCTGCTACAACCCGTCCAACCTGACCTACCCGTTCGGGGCGTACATCTGCGTCGTCGACGTCGACCCGGGCACCGGGCAGGTGAAGGTACGCCGGTTCGTTGCCGTCGACGACTGCGGCACCCGGATCAACCCGATGATCATTGAGGGCCAGGTGCACGGTGGCCTGACCGACGGCATCGGCATGGCCCTGATGGAAATCCTCGCCTTCGATCCCGAGGGCAACTGCCTGAGCAGCTCCCTGATGGACTACCTGATCCCGACCGCGCTCGAGACCCCGGACTGGGAGACGGGCCACACCGTCACACCGTCACCGCATCACCCGATCGGCGCCAAGGGTGTTGGTGAGTCCGCCACGGTCGGGTCGCCGCCCGCCATCGTCAACGCCGTCGTCGACGCCTTGAAGCCGTTCGGGGTCCGGCACGCCGACATGCCACTGACGCCGTCCCGGGTGTGGGACGCCATGCAGGGCAGACCCACGCCGCCGATCTAGGACGGGCCAGATGGACACAGTTGTCGAGAGGACTCGGAGCGAGCCGATGACCCAGCCGATGGCCGCTCAAATCACGGAGCTCACCGCCAACCGGGTGCCGTTCGTGCACGCGACCGTGGTCCGCGCCCAGGTCCCGACCTCGGCCCGGGCCGGCGACCAGGCCATCGTGCTGGCCGACGGTTCGGTCGAGGGTTTCGTCGGCGGCCACTGCGCTGTGGGCTCGGTGCGTACGGCGGCCCTGGCCGCGATGCGCGACGGCGAGTCGGTGCTGTTGCGCGTGCTGCCCGAGGACGGGCCGGACTTCCCGGATTCACCCGGCTCACAGGTCGTCGTCAACCCCTGCCTGTCCGGCGGTGCTTTGGAGATCTTCTTGGAGCCCATGTTGCCGTCGCCACTGCTGCATCTCGTCGGGGCCACGCCGATCACCGATGCCCTCGCCACCATGGCCGGCCCGCTCGGGTTCGCCGTCGACCGCGCCGAGGACGGTCGCCCACCTGACGGCGCGGTCGCGGTCATCGTCGCCACCCACGGCGGTGCCGAAGCCGCCGCGATCCGGGCCGCTCTCGATGCGGGCGTCGAGTTCATCGGTCTCGTGGCCGGTCGCCGGCGCGGCACCGCCGTACTCGACGAGATGAACCTGCCAGACGACGAACGCAAGCGCGTACGGACACACGTCGGCCTCGATATCGGAGCGCGTACGTCGGCCGAGATCGCCCTGTCGATCATGGCGGAGCTGGTCCAGGCGATTCGGCGGGACGGACTGGTCGCTCCGGAGGTCGACGCCGCTCGATCGACGGCCGAGACGATCCGAGACGATCAGGCGGTCGATCCCGTGTGCGGCATGACCGTGACGCCGGAGCCGGACACTCCGCATCTGACCGTCGACGGAGAGGACGTCTGGTTCTGCGGCACCGGCTGCCGTGACCGCTACGCCGGCTCGGCGGTGCGTTAGGCCGTGGTCGACGCGCCGTACTTCACCGACGCCGCCGAGGTCCGGGTCCGACTCGACGAGATCGACTACCTCGTCGACGAAGGGATGGCGACGGCGCTGTTCCTCGCCTTGACACTGGGTCAGCCGCTGCTGCTCGAGGGCGAGCCCGGCGTCGGCAAGACGACCGCGGCCAAGGCGCTGGCCCGTACACTCGACGCTCCCCTGGTCCGGCTGCAGTGCTACGAGGGCCTGGCGGTCAGCGAGGCGTTGTACGAGTGGAACTACCAGCGACAGCTGCTGGCGATCCGGCTGGCCGAGTCGCGACACGAGCGGCTGTCCGAGGCGGATCTGTTCACCGAGGAGTTCCTGCAGGAGCGGCCGATCCTGCGCTGCGTACGGCACCGCGGTCCGACGCCACCGGTCCTGCTCATCGACGAGATCGACCGGGCCGACGACGAATTCGAGGCGCTGCTGCTGGAGTTCCTCGGTGAGGCGGCCGTGACGGTGCCGGAGCTCGGGACCTTCGTCGCCGAGCGGCCCCCGATCGTCGTGTTGACCTCCAACCGCAGCCGCGATCTGCACGACGCGATGCGGCGCCGCTGCCTGTACCACTGGATCGACTTCCCCGCTCCCGATCGGGCGGCGGAGATCCTGCGACGGTCGGTGCCGGCGGCGAGGGAGTCGCTGATCCAGAGCGCGACGCAGTTCGTCGGCCGGGCTCGCGATCTCGACCTGGACAAGGCACCCGGCATGGCCGAAGCCATCGACTGGGTCGCCGCGCTGTCGGCGCTGGGCGCGACCGAGCTGGTGTCCGACCAGGTTCGGCTGACGCTCGGCACCCTGGCCAAGACGCCGACCGACCGCGACCGGCTGGCCGAAGCACTCGAACGGGCCTGACTGGTGGACAATTGCTGCCGGGAAATGACACCCGATCGAGCGCCGGACGTGCACGATCTCGGCAGTAGTCGACCATAGCGTTATGGAACGCGGTGCGCTGACGCTACGAGGGGTTGACCGCGCGGCCTTCGCGGCGGCGCTGCTCGACCGGCTGCGGAATGCCGGTGTCGCGACCGGACTATCGAGCGCCGAGGCGTTCTCCGACGGCTTGCGCGCGATCCGGCCCGACTCGCGATCGCGGCTGTACTGGACCGCGCGCATCACGCTGGTCCGCCGCCACACCGACCTGGCAGCATTCGACGCGGTGTTCGACGCCGTGTTCGCCGACGTCGTCATGGCCGTCGATCCGCAGGCCCGACGGCGTGGCGTGACAGGCGGCCGTGAGGACGACGTGTTCGCGCCCGCGGGTGCCGCCGCCCGAGATGCGCCCGTCGACGAGGGTCTCCCGTGGGTGACGCTGCCGCGGATCACCGCATCGAGCGACAACAGCGCCGGCGCTGATGCGTCCTGGAGTCTGCCCGAGCGGCTGCCAAGCCGACTGACCGGGCTCGACGAGATTCCGTTCGACGAGCTGGACAGTCGGCAGCTGGCGGCGCTCGGCGAGTGGTTCGCCTCCGCGCTCCACCAGTGGCCGACCCGACGCAGCCGGCGCGCGGCCACCCATCCGCACGGGAGCCGGATCGCGCTGCGAGACACGATCGCCCGCTCGCGCCGAAGCGGCTGGGAGCCACTCGACCTGGTCCGGAGCCGCCCGGTACGCAAGCCACGCCGCGTCGTGATGCTGTGCGACGTCAGTCAGTCGATGCAGGCGTACGCGACGACCTATCTCCATCTGATGCGGGCCACGACGCTCGCCACGGACGCCGAGGTGTTCGCCTTCTCGACGACGCTGACCCGGCTCACGTCGGTGCTGGCGCATCGGTCGGCCGAGACGGCGATCACCCATGCGACGGCTCAGGTGACCGACCGCTTCGGCGGCACCCGAATCGCGGACAGCCTGCGTACGCTGCTGCGATCGCACCACGGCGGAGCGGTTCGCGGTGCGATCGTGGTCATCGCGTCGGACGGCTGGGACTCCGACGACCCCGAGTCGCTGGCTCGCGCGATGGAGATCCTCCGGCGCCGGGCGTACCGCGTCGTCTGGCTCAACCCCCGCGTTGCGGCCCCCGACTTCCAGCCGCTGGTCGGGTCGATGGCGGCGGCGTTGCCGTACTGCGACGAGCTGCTGTCGGCGCACGACGTACCCGCCCTGGCCGAGGTGGTCGCCGCAGTCGGACGCTGGCGCTGAGCCCGGTTGCGCACGAGTTGTTGGTGTCGAGTCGCTCGGACCAACAAGTACTGCGCAAACCGAGGCCGCCTCACTTCCACAGCGTGACGTGTACCGACGGCCGGAAGTGACCGATCGTGACGCCCGAGCCCCGCAACATCGCCTGGGTCGCCCGGGGAGTGGTGATGAACCGGAGCAGCTCGGAGGCGGCCGGCAGCACGCTGTGGGCCGGCAACGACATGGCGCTCCAGACCCCCTGGGCCTGCAGGCCATGGCCGGACACCCGGACGAGGCTGCCCTTGGCGATGTCGTCGGCGAGCGCGAACGAGAGCGCGAGCGCCAGCCCCTTGTGGCGTTTCGTCTCCTCCAGGGCCGCGGCCTCGCTCTGGAAGATCCGCTGTCGATCCTCGGGGATGTCGAGCTGCCGAAGCAGGTGCGGCACCACGCCGTCGTCGCCTGCCGCCGCGGACGGACCGAGCAACCAGATCTCTTGCCGGAGCTGCGCGAGTCCGACGGACGCTCCCGCGAGCGGATGCTCACGCCCGGCCACGGTGACGACCTGATAGTTGAGGAAGGGCTTGTGATCGAGGGAGTCCGGCAGGTACCGCGGCTTCGGCCCGATCGCGACGTCCACCGCCCGCGACGCCAGCAGCGATTCAAACTCCGCAGGCGAGCAGACGCTCAACTCCACGTCGAGATCGTCGGCTCGTCCGGCGAACAGTTCAATCAGCCCCGGCGCCGCATGCTCGGCGAACTGGCTCGACGCCGCCAGACGCAGCAGCCGACGCCCCCGGCCGGCCTGGCTCACCTCGATGATCGTCCGATCCTGGAGTCCGAGCATCTCCGTCGCGCGGCTGGCCAACCGCAGGCCGCCGGGTGTGAAGGCAAGGCCCGACGCGGTCTTCGTGAACAGCCGGTCCTCGAGTACCTTGCGCAGCTGGCCGACATGCAGCGACACCGCGGCCTCGGTCACGTCGAGTTCGGCTGCGGCCGCCTTGACCGAGCCGAGCCGGACGACTGCCGCGAAGGCCCGCAACTGCGCCGGAGTCACGGCGGTCAGCGTAACTCGGCGGAGCTGCATGCAGGCTCCCGTCGCCGGCGGCGACCGCGACGACCTTCGCGTACGACGTATCGCCGACGAGGATCGTGTTCCTGCGTGCCTTGCCGGATTAGTTCCCGCCTCCCTCCCCTACGCGTGGTTTCCGGCCCGACATATCGGGTTTGCGGCACACGAAGTGAGGGAGGCGGGGATCGGACGCACCGAACGCGTCAGAGGTCGGCGGCGACCGCCTCGCCGATCTGCGCCGTGTTGAGGGCGGCGCCCTTACGCAGATTGTCGCCGCAAACGAACAGGTCGAGCGTATGCGTGAAGTCGAGCGCCTGTCGGATCCGCCCGACGAACGTCGGGTCCGACCCCACGACATCGGCCGGGGTCGGGAACTCGCCCGCCTCCGGGTCGTCAATCACCACGACGCTCGGCGCCTCGAGTAGCACCTTTCGGGCTCTCGCGACCGTCACCTTGCGCTCGAACACCGCATGTACCGCGACCGAGTGCGTCGTCACCACGGGTACCCGGACGCAGGTCGCCGACACCTTCAGGTCCGGGATCTCGAGGATCTTGCGCGACTCGTTGCGGATCTTCAGCTCCTCGCTCGACCAGCCGTCGTCCTTGAGGGAGCCGGCCCACGGGACGACGTTGAGCGCGAGCGGTGCACCGAATGGCGAGTCGTCGCCGAGCTTGTCGACGAGCGCCCGGCGTACGTCGCCGGCGGCCTGGCCGAGACCGCGCTGACCGCCGACGACGGCCATCTCGTCGTAGAGCCGGTCGACGCCGGGCTGTCCGGCGCCCGAGGCGGCCTGGTACGACGCCACGACCAATTCGCGCAGGCGCCAATGACTGTGCAGCGCGCCGAGCGCATCCATCATGGTCAGCGTCGTGCAATTGGGGTTGGCGATGATGCCGCGCGGCCGGTTGGCGATTGCATGGGAGTTGACCTCTGGCACGACGAGCGGCACGTCTGGGTCCATCCGGAAGGCGCCCGAGTTGTCTACCACCACGGCACCACGCTCGGCCGCGATCGGCGCCCACTGCGCCGACACCTCGTCGGGCACATCGAACATCGCGACGTCGACGCCGTCGAAGACGTCCTCCGCGAGCGCGACGACCTCGATCTCCTCGCCGCGTACGCGTAGCCGACGGCCGGCTGACCGGGCCGAGGCGACGAGTCGGATCTCGCCCCACACGTTGCCCCGCATGGTCAGAATGTCGAGCAGCACGGTGCCGACCGCACCGGTTGCTCCGACAACGGCCAGCGTGGGAAGTCGCTTGTTCATCGGCCGGTCCCTCCGTAAACGACGGCCTCGACGTCCTCATCGCCGAGGTCGAACGCAGCGTGTGCGGCCGCGACAGCCGCGTCGATCTCACTCTCGGTGA
>JBKOYM010000140.1:0-11033 GCA_046725375.1 Actinomycetota bacterium | reverse complement strand
CGCAGCACTGGCCGGTGGGGTCGTACGGGTTGGGCTGTTCGCTGACGGTGTTGCCGCTGATGCCGGCGTTGGCCACGGAGAGCCGGCGGCCCGGTGGCAGCCGATCGATCCGGCTCGCCAGGACGTCGGTCCAGCGCGGACTGCCACCGTCGGCGTGGTATCCGTCGGTGATGGAGTCGCCGAGGGTGACGATCGTGCCGCGGGCGGACGAGACGGCCGCGACCGCGTCTGCCCACCACAGGGTGCCGGGACGGAACGAGCCGAAAGCTGCACCCGTCTCATCCCCGCCATGGTCGCCGGCCGCCGTCGAGAGGAACGACCCGGGGGTGTACGTCTGAGGCGGCGGGAAGGTGTGATCGTCGACCGGGCTGCCCGGCGCGTAGACGCTGATGGCGACCTCGGTGAAGGGCCTGACAGGCAGCGCGATCGGATCCGACCACACGCTCTGACCCGGCGCGAGGTCGAGGGTCGTCTGGCCGGCGAAGGTGGCGCGGTGGTCGCTTCCTTCCACGAGCTCGGGCGAGCCGGGAGTCGTCGTCAGTCCCACCCAGGCCGCCTGCACATGGACGCTCGTGTCCGCGAAGGGATTGCTCAGCCGGACGCTGATCTCGTCGCCCGATCCGGTCACGGTCATCACGTTGCGCACCGTGGCGTCCGGCGAGGTCCCATGCACTCCCTCAAGCGCCGACTCGGTCAGGGTGACGCCGGGTTGTGCGACCGCCGGACGCGTATCCGCCAGCGTCACGCTGACGGTGGGACTGCTTGCGGAGCTTGGCGAGAGTCCGGTGGCACCGGTCGCGACGAAGGCGATCGCCGTTGTCGCGGCTGCGATCCGGCCGAACCGGCGGACGAGGGATCGGTTCATGGACGACGCTCCGATCGATGAGTCACACGACGGTGACCTCACCAACGTGTGCGACCTTGTCTCCACCCGCAAGCACGCAACAGAGCCATTTCGACCAACGGTGCTCGATCTGCGACGAATGGCACCCATGCCAGCGATCGGTCACTTGTGGCGTCGCGACGCGACAAGTCCTCGATCGCCTGGCGGGCCTGTCCGGGCCGCGCGTTAGGGTTCGGAGGGTGACTGCACCGCTGGCGCTCTATCGCCGCTACCGGCCCGAGCGATTCGCCGAGGTGATCGGTCAGGACCATGTCACCGAGCCCCTGCGGCACGCACTCGAAAGCAATCGGGTGCACCATGCGTACCTCTTCTCCGGCCCGCGAGGCTGCGGCAAGACCACCAGTGCACGCATTTTGGCGCGGGCGCTCAACTGCGAGCGGGCGCCGGTCGCCGAACCGTGTGGCGAGTGCGACAGCTGTCGTGACCTGGCCCGTGGCGGTCCGGGCTCGATCGACGTGATCGAGATCGACGCGGCGAGTCACGGTGGGGTCGACGACGCGCGAGACTTGCGGGAGCGGGCGTTCTTTGCCCCGGTGAGCAGCCGATTCAAGATCTACATCATCGACGAGGCGCACATGGTGACCGCGCAGGGATTCAACGCCCTGCTCAAGCTCGTCGAGGAGCCACCGGAGCATCTGAAGTTCGTCTTCGCGACGACCGAGCCGGACAAGGTGATCGGGACGATCCGGTCGCGGACCCACCACTACCCCTTCCGGCTCGTGCCGCCGCGGCTGCTCAGCGACTACCTCACGGAGCTGTGCGATCGCGAGGGAGTCAAGCTCGAGCCCACCGCGGCTCCGCTCGTCGTGCGGGCCGGCGCCGGGTCGGTCCGCGACACGTTGAGCGTGCTCGACCAACTGATCGCCGGCGCGGGCGACGACGGCGTGACGTACGCCCGGGCCGCGGGGCTGCTCGGATACACCCCGGACTCCTTGCTCGACGACGTCATCGACGCGTTTGCCGCCGGCGACGGCGCGACCGTGTTCGGTGTCGTCGACAAGGTCATTGACAGTGGTCAGGAGCCGCGCCGGTTCGCCGAAGACCTGCTGCGTCGGTTTCGCGATCTGATCGTCGTGTCGGCCGTGCCCGAGGCGATCAACAAGGGGCTGCTCGAGGTATCCGGCGACGCCGCCGAGCGACTCGAGGGCCAGGCATCTCGGTTCGGGCCGGCTGAGCTGACCCGTTCGGCCGAGGTGGTCAGCCAGGGGCTCGACGAGATCCGCGGCGCAACCGCGCCCCGACTGCTGCTGGAGCTGATCTGTGCCCGTGTCCTGCTGCCCGGCGCCGACGACAAGGACTCCGGTGTCCAGGCACGACTCGATCGGCTGGAGCGACGGCTGACGATTTCGGGGGGCGAGTCGGCTGCCGATGCGGCCAAGCCCGAGCCGCAGTCTGCAACGCATGCGCAAGCGCCGGAGCCGGTCGCGACGCCGGCGTCGCCCGAACCGCGGTCTGCCACGCCGGCGGAGGCCAAGCCGGACGAGCCGCCGGCGAGGGCCAAGCCCACCCGGAGAACGTCCGCCAAGGGCGAGGCGGCCAAGGGCGAGGCGGCCAAGGGGAAGGCGGCGCAACGGCCGGCCAAGTCGACGGAAGAGCCTGCCGCTTCGCAACCTGAGCCAAGCGCGACGCCTTCGTCCGACGCCACGCCGCCATCGGCGCAGGCCGGGGGCTTGTCGCTGGTCGACGTACGCCGGATCTGGCCGCAGGTGCTCGAGGCCGTCATGTCCAAGCGCCGGTTCGCCTGGGTGATGCTGAGCCAAAACGCCAACGTCCATGCCCTCGAGGGCAGCACGCTCACCATCGCCATGGTCAACGCCGGCGCCCGCGACTCCTTTGTGCGTAGCGGCTGCGACGAGATCCTGCGCCAGTCGCTGATCGAAGTCCTCGGCGTCGAGTGGACCATTGAGACGGTCGTCGATCCGTCGGCCAATCCCGGCGGCTCGGCCAAGCCGGCGACGCCTGCCGCTCCGCCCGAGCCGGCGAACGATCCGGCGCCGCCGAGCGGGGCTCGGGCCGATGTCCGGACCGCGATCGAGCCCACGCGCAGCGGCCCGCGGACCAGCGACTCCGAGCAGTCCGACGCCGACGCCCATCCCGACGATCCGACCGTCGACGACGCCGTCGACCACGACGCGCTGCTGGCTCGCGAACTCGGCGCGCAGGTGATCGAGGAAATCCCGCACGACTGAGCCGTACGCGCTGGAGCGTCTCGATCGCGTTGACCAAAATAGTACGACCGTGCTTTACTGATGGCATGCGCAAGGGCGAGCTGACCCGTCGCGCCATCCTCGACGACGCCGTCCAGGTCGCGTCGCAGCATGGCCTCGGCGGGCTGACGATCGGTCAGTTGGCCGCGCATACCGGCATGTCCAAGAGCGGCCTGTTCGCGCACTTCAAGGCCAAGGAGTCGTTGCAACTGCAGGTGCTGGAGCACGGCCGCGAGCGGTTCATCGACAGTGTCGTACGGCCGGCGCTCGCGGCGCCTCGTGGCCTGCCTCGCCTGCGTACGCTGTTTGACCACTGGCTCACCTGGGCCGACGACGAACTCAAGGGCGGTTGCCTCTTCGTCGGGGCAGCCGCCGAGTTGGATGACCAGCCCGGCCCAACCCGCGATGCCCTGGTGCGCTCCGAGCGCGACTGGCTCGAAACGGTCGCGACCATCGCAGCGACGGCAGTCGCCGAGGGGGAGTTTCGCGATGATCTCGACGTCGACCAGTTCGCCTTCGAGCTGCACGGCGTCATGCTGACCCATCACCATGCGAGCCGGCTGCTGCAGGACGAGCGGGCTCCCGAGCGGACGCGGCGTGCGTTCGAATCCCTGATCGCGGCGGCGAGCCGCCCGACCTGATCCCGCAGTGGAGGAACGACCTTGGCCACATCATCTCCTGATAAAAGCACGATCGTTCGTGCTAGATTAGGCGCAGCTCGGTTGGTGCGACCGACGTTCGCGATGTTGGAGCGAGTGGCGCCGGCGGTCGGGGGCCGCTGGGCCGAACGGCTCTGGTTCACCGTTCCGAGCGATGGTCGGACCCGATCACCCCAGGGCGGTGCGTCGTTCGAGGTCGATCAGCGCGGCGGCACCGTCCGGGGCTGGACCTGGGGCCGCGGCCCGGTGGTCTATCTCGTGCACGGCTGGGGTGGCCACGCCGGTCAGCTCGCGCCGTTCGTCCTGCCGTTGGTCACCGCGGGATTCACGGTCGTGGCGCACGACGCACCCAGTCACGGGGCGTCCGACGCGGGTCGGCAGGGTCCGCGATCCGCTGACATCATCGAGTTCGCGCAGAGCCTCGACGCGGTCGCCGCCCGCTTCGGGCCGGCGCATGCGGTGGTCGGTCATTCGATGGGCGCGATGGCGTCGACGCTGGCTATCCGGCACGGCTGGCTGGGTGCGAGCCGTCTGGTCATGGTCTCGCCGATAGTACGGGTCGAAGACGCCGTGACTGTCTTCGCGGCGCGCTTGGGCTTCGGTGCCCGGGTACGTCGGCGGCTGGCGGGTCGAGTCGAGCGGCGCGTCGACATGGCGCTGAGCGAGTTCGACCTCGTCGCGATGCCGGTCGACGAGCCGCGGCCGCGGCTGCTGGCGATCCACGACGGCGCCGACCGCGAGACGCCGTACCAGTCGACCGAGACTCTGGTCGCCGGCTGGCCCGACGCCGAGCTCGTGGCGACTCAGGGACTCGGCCACCGCCGCATCCTGGGTGACCCGGGCGTCGTCCGTACCGTCGTCGACACCCTCGTCGCCGACGCCGCTCGATCTGCCTCGACTCGAGTATTGGCGCGAAATACAGGCGCTGGCGGCCTCGGAGCCTGTATCTCACGCCAATGCCCGCGTCTGCCGACGCCCGATCGGTGAGGTCGGACGCAGGCAGATGCGTCGCAGCGGCGTACGCTCGACCCACGTCGATCCGAAGGAGCAACCCGTGACCGAGAGCGGCATGCCGGACATGTCGGCACTGCTGGCCCAGGCGCAGCGGATGCAGGAGCAACTGCTCGCCGCCCAGAACGAACTGGCATCAACGGTCGTCGAGGGATCGGCGGCGAGCGGGTTGGTCACCGCCCGTGTCGACGGCACCGGCGACCTGGTCGGCCTCGACATCAAGCCCGAAGCGGTCGACCCGGACGACACCGAGACCCTCGCGGACATGATCGTCGCCGCGGTCCGCGACGCCAAGAACAACGCCGAGACGCTCGCTCAGGAGCGATTGGGCGACGTCACCGGGGGCTTCGGCACCGGAGACCTTCCCGGAGGGCTGCCAGGCGGAGGCATGCCGGGCCTTCCGGGTACATCCGGCTCACCGGGCTCACCCGACTCGCCAGACTCCCCGGGCGGTCCGGTCGGCTTCGGCGGGGGATGACCGTGTACGAGGGGGTCGTCCAGGACCTCATCGACGAGCTGGGTCGCCTCCCCGGTGTCGGGCCCAAGAGCGCCCAGCGGATCGCGTTCTATCTCCTCGACTCCGATCCGGTCGACGTACGCCGGCTCGCGAACGTGCTCGTCGAGGTGAAGGACAAGGTCCGTTTCTGTCAGATCTGCGGCAACGTCGCTGAGTCGGACGTGTGCCGCATCTGCAGCGACGAGCGTCGCGACCCCGCCGTACTCTGCGTCGTCGAGGAGTCGAAGGACGTCGTGGCGATCGAGCGTACCCGCGAGTTCCGGGGCCGCTACCACGTGCTCGGCGGCGCGATCAGCCCCATCGAGGGCATTGGACCCGACGACCTACGCATCAAGGAGCTCATGCAGCGGCTCGCCGACGGCGTCGTCAACGAGGTCATCTTGGCAACAGATCCGAATCTCGAGGGTGAAGCGACGGCAACGTATTTGACCCGGATGTTGCGCCCCATGGGGTTGCGCGTGACAAGGTTGGCCAGTGGCCTTCCGGTCGGTGGTGACCTCGAGTACGCGGACGAGGTGACTCTCGGTCGGGCGTTCGAGGGAAGGCGGGCGGTCGATGAGTGAGAAGACGCAAGTCGTGGACAGTGATCTCGAGGACCTCGCGCAGTCGGTCGCCGACCAGGTCGAGAGCTTCCTGTTGGCGGTGCGTGAAATCGCGAGCAGCGGCGACGCCAGTCGGGCCGTGCCGCTGCTGCTGCTCGAGGTCAGTCAGCTGCTGCTCGCCGGCGCTCGGCTCGGCGTGCAGGTCGACTTCGTGCCGCAGGAGAAGTATGAGCCGGACGCCGGTCCCGATCCGGACCTCGACCGGATCCGGGAGGAGCTGGCCAAGCTGCTCGACGGGTTCGACGACTACACCGAGGTGTTCGACCCGTACGTCGACCCGCCCGATCTCGTACCGTCCCGCGTCTCCGACGACATCACGGCGATCGCCGGTCGGGTCGCGCACGGGCTGCAGCACTTCCGGGCCGGCCGGGTCACCGAGGCGCTGTGGTGGTGGCAGTTCTCGTACGTCTCGTCCTGGGGTGCCGAGGCGTCCGGCGCGTTGCGGGCGCTGCAGTCGGTCGTGTCGCACGACCGGCTCGACAGCGATGCGGATCGGACGGCCGAGATGGAGCGGGTCGCGATCGCCGAGGCCCTGGCGCAGCAGCCCGAGTGAGCCTGTCGGTCCGCCGAGGTGGGGTGGTTATCGCGCGAGGGCAAACCAGCCTCGCGCTGCGCGCTCGGCGGCCAGGCCCATCCACAGGCCTCGCGCGATAACCACCCCACCCCAGCTCTCTAGCCTCTCGCCCGCGACAGGGCGTCCCCGGCTCGCTTGGGGTCAGGGGTCAGATCTGGACGCGTACGGGTCGTCCGCGGCGCCGGGCGCGGCAGCTGTTGGCGAGTTCGGACTGATTGTCGGACGAATTCGTGTCCAAGCTCGCCAGGAGTTCGACCAGGCCGAGGCGGGCGCGCCGTCGGGATGCGGAGCTGGGCGTCAGAGTTGCTGCGCGCCGGGGCGGCCGTCTTCGACGACGAACGAGGCGTAGGTGTAGTCCGAGGCGTCCGATCGGCTGACGGTCTCGACAATCCGGAGGTCCGTCCGCATCTGACGCCGGTCGAGCCGGCACCGGACGTACCCGCGCCGGTCGCCGTCGAAGAACCGGATGTGCGGGTTGAACGGGATCATCGGACCGTAGTACGGCCCATACACCTCGCCGTCGCCGTTGGACGAGATCGACGTGCCGACGAACTCGGTCGCGATCACCGCCGAGTCCGGGTCGTCGAAGTCGCGCTTGATGTCGTTGACGAATGTCGAGTGCCAATCGCCCGTGACAACGACCGGATTGCGGGTGCCTGCCGCGGCCCACGCGTCGGTGAGCCGATTGCGAGCGGCCGGGAACCCGTCCCAGGCGTCGTGCCAGAGCCGGTCGCCAGCGTCGCCGTCGTGGTCGAGCCGGGCGAGCATGACGTTGCTGCCGAGGATGTTCCACCGAACCGGCGATGCGGCGAGACCGCTGTAGAGCCAATGCTCCTGCTCCGCGCCGAGCATCGTGACCGACGGGTCGTACGCCGCGTCGCAAGCGTCGGCCTCGCCCCAGCCGCACGGCGGGACCGAGCGATACTGCCGGCCGTCCACGATGTCGAGCTGCGCGAGGTCGCCCCAGAGCGCGCGGCGATAGATCAGAGGGCCGTCGGCGTCGGGCATCGCCGGCATCCGGACCGGCTGGTGCTCGTACCACGCCTGGTACGCCGCCGCCCGCAGCTCTGAGATGTCGCCCTCGTACTGCGACGTCGTCCCGGCGTAGTCGTTTTGGACCTCGTGGTCGTCCCACGTGACCATCCATGGGAAGCGCGCGTGCGCCCGCTGCAGGTCGGGGTCGGACTTGAACAGCGCGTACTGCATTCGCCAGCGGTCGAGATCGCGTGGCGCCTGCCGGAGTACGCCGGGGGTCGGCACCTTGCGGTAACCGCCGTCGGACGGGATACCGCCCTCGTAGACGTAGTCGCCGAGGTGGATGACGAGATCCAAATCCTCTTCGGCCATGTGCCGGTACGCCGGGTAATAACCGCTGGCCCAGTCCTGGCACGACGCGAACGCGAACGTCAGGGCACCGACGGGAGTGCCGCTCGCCGGGGCGGTTCTGGTCCGACCGACTGGTGACACCTCGCCGGCGTACCGGAAGCGGTAAAACCACTCGCGGTCCGGCGCCAGCCCGTCGACGTCGACATGGACCGCGTGCGCGAGCTCCGGCAGCGCCCCGACGGTGCCGTCGCGAACGACGTGGCGGAACCGGTCGTCGGTCGCGATCTGCCACTCGACCTCGACTCGCTGGTTCGGCATGCCGCCGCGGCTGGCGTACGGCTTCGGCGCCAGCCGGGTCTAGAGAACGACGCCGGTCGGAGTCGGATCGCCGCTGGCGACGCCGAGCGTGTACGGGTAGTCGCCGCTGGTCCGACTGGGCGTCGCCGAGCCGGGTCCGGTCGGGAGCTGGGCGAGGGCCGCGAGGCTGGCGACGCCGCCGACCCTGGCGAGGAAGCGCCGACGGTCGATGTACAGAGGTGCAGGGCGCGTCGAGGGCTGCGATGAGCCGGGCGTACTCATGCGCCCAAGTATTGGCGTGAGGGTGCGGCCGTGGGCGAAAGTTGGCGCAAATTTGCGCCAACAATCGGCGTCGGATGCGGACGGCGACCCGACTGGATCACCCGTCTCGGGCGATGCCACCGACGGTCCGGCTTGGTCGAATCAGGGCAACGACGCGTCGCGAGAGGAGCGTTCGTGGCCAAGCCAACCGGGCCTGATCCCAGCGCCGACCACGCGCGGGCGCCGGCGTGGCGCGAGTCAGCATGGCGGATCGCGTGAGTGCCCCTCTGTTGAACGCGCTGCTACTCGTGGTGATCGGCTTGGCGGCGTACGGGCTGAGTCGGCTGCTGAGATCGCGCCTTTCCCTGCGAGACGTCGACCCCAGTCCGTGGGCGGCGACGCTGTCGTACGTGGCGACCGCGTACGGCGTGATCATCGGATTCTCGGTCCTCTTCCTCTTCGGCGAGTTCGCCGACGCGAGGCAGGCTGTCGGTGACGAGGCAACCGCGGTCGGGACGGCCTTCGAGGAGGCAGGGCTCTATCCCGGCAGCCGGGCCGGCATCCAGGACGCACTCATCTGCTACGCCCGCGCTGTCCCGGAGTACGACTGGCCGGCCATGCGCAACGGCGACAGCGCTCAGCAAGTGAACGAGGCGTTCCATGACATTGTCGTCTCCGTCGGTATGGGCGACACCGAACCCGTCGGAGCGCTGCATTCGGCGGCCGCGACGAACCTGGTCGCCCAGGTCGGCACCATATCGACAGCCAGGGAGGCGCGGCTGGTCGCGGCGGAGACCGAGGTCCCGGCCCTGCTGTGGGTACTCATGTTCGGCGGCGGGGTCTTGGTCGCCGCGATGATCTTCGTCGTCACGCTGCCGGCGCGGCCGGGTACGCAGGCGATGCTGGTCGCATTCTCGTCGGTCTTCACCCTCGTCCTGCTGTTGCTCGTTGTCGCGTTGAGCGACCCGTTTGCCGACGGCCCTGGACGCGTGTCGCCCGATCTGATCGAGCAGACCGAGCAGTCGATGGTGAGTTCTCTGCCGAGCTCGGACACCGTGCACTGTGACGTGGCCGAATGAACGTGCCCGTCGGGACGCCGGTCGGGGTCGGCGCGATGCTCGTCATGCGACGGCGCGCTGGAGGGAAGCTTCACCGACGGTGACCGCGCATCCGGGATCTTCGGTGTGATCGTCACCGGGTTCTCGGTGCGGCTGGGATCGCCTGTCCAGATGGCGACGCGGCCAACGGCCTTGAACCGGCCTCGGTACCCTGTCGGATGCCGGTGGCGTGGCCACGCCAGACCCGACTCGAGGAAGCAGCCGTGGGCATTGTCGTTCAGAAGTACGGGGGATCCTCCGTCTCCGACGCTCACCGCATCAAGCAGGTCGCCCAACGCATCGTCGCGACCCAAAAGGCCGGCAACGACGTCGTCGTGGTGGTGTCGGCGATGGGTGACTCGACCGACGAGTTGCTCGACCTCGCCAACGACGTGTCGCCGCTGCCCCACCCACGCGAGCTCGACATGCTGCTGACCGCCGGGGAACGGATCTCGATGGCCCTGCTCGCCATGGCCATCGGCAATCTCGGGCGCGAGGCGCGGTCGTTCACCGGCTCGCAGGCCGGCGTCATCACCGACTCGACGCACGGCAAGGCCAAGATCATCGACGTCACGCCGGGCCGTATCGAACAGGCTCTGGAAGCCGGTGCGATCGCGATCGTCGCCGGATTTCAGGGCGTCAGCCAAGACAGCAAGGACATCACCACGCTCGGCCGGGGTGGCTCGGACACGACTGCGGTCGCGCTCGCCGCCGCACTGCAGGCCGAGGTGTGTGAGATCTACACCGACGTCGACGGCGTCTTCACCGCCGACCCACGCATCGTGCCCATCGCGCGGCGGATCCCGACGATCTCGTACGAAGAGATGCTCGAGATGGCCGCCTGCGGCGCCAAGATCCTGCACGTGCGGTGTGTCGAGTACGCCCGACGCCACGAGATCCCGATCCACGTACGCTCGTCGTACTCCACAAAACCCGGCACCTGGATCGATCACCGCCAGCCGGTTGGCCGGATTCAGCTCGCCGGCGAAGCCGACGAAGATGGCGCCGAGGAGGAGACCATGGAGCAGGCCATCATCTCCGGGGTGGCACACGACCGAAGCGAGTCGAAGATCACCGTTGTGGGAGTGCCCGACAAGGTCGGTGAGGCGGCCCGGATCTTCGAGACCGTCGCCGCGGCGCAGATCAACGTCGACATGATCGTGCAAAACGTGTCGGCCGCCGCGACCGGGCGTACCGACATCTCGTTCACGCTGCCGCGCGCCGACGGGCAGACGGCGATGGCGGCACTGGCCCAGCTGAAGGACGAGGTCGGCTACGACTCGCTGCTCTACGACGACAGCATCGGCAAGGTCTCGCTGATCGGCGCCGGTATGCGGACGCATCCGGGGATCTCGGCGCGGCTGTTCAGTGCGCTGGCGGCGGCAGGCGTCAATATTGAGATGATCTCGACGTCGGAGATCCGAATCTCGGTCGTGGTCACCGAGAGTGAGATCGACGCGGCTGTCGCGGCCGCACACGCTGCGTTCGACCTCGGCGATGAGGACGTCGAGGCCGTCGTTTACGGAGGGACCGGCCGATGAACAAGCGACTTCCCACGCTGGCCGTTGTCGGAGCAAC
>JBKOYM010000004.1:0-28829 GCA_046725375.1 Actinomycetota bacterium | reverse complement strand
AGCGCCAACAGTCTCTGGCCCGATCAACTCGACCTCATCGCCCTGGTCTACGGCGCCGCCCTGCTGATGGCGATCGTTCCGGTCATCGTCTATGGCTTCATCGCTCTGGTCGGCGCCGTGATCGGCACCGCCGCGGCGTTTGCCAGGCCACGTGGCGCGCTGCGAGCCACCAAGGCCGTCTGGCGGACCGCTCGCAGCGAGCGGGTCGAGGACTTCGTCGCCGGCGTCGACCCTGCCGCGGTACGTCTGCTCATCGACCACGACGAGATCCGCGACGTCACGGCCGTACACGGCTGGCTGCGGCCCCGACTCGAGATCGCGCTGCGCTCCGGCACGGTGCATCGGATCAGCGCCCATCCGTGGTGGCGCCTGCGGCTGTCCAAGCTCGCTCGCGAGCTGCGGCAGACGCAGTAGGCGAACGAAGCACCCACTCCCGCCGCCGCCGGTGATGTCGGGCGACAGCTCGATGACCGACACCAGACGGAATCGACGCCGGGATCTTCCAGCAGATGTCGGATGCCGGCAACCGACGCCGCCGTTAGCGTCGCCCGTGTCGTCGCGGTCCATGTCTCCATGTGGGCTGCCCGTGCTCGCACTCCTTGCGTAGCCGAGGAGTCGACTCAGGAGAGGTGAGGAACGATGACACGAAGACTAGCTGTGCTCGCGTGCAGCTCCTTGATGGCAGGTCTTGCCGTTGCGATGCCAGCGACGACCGCATCGGCGGGGTTGTCGGAACCCCCACCGCCGATCGAGTCGTACGCGGGAGACCCCGGCCGCCTCGGCGACCCAGCGAGCTGGCGGACGCAGGAATTCCTGCGCGACAACGGCATGATCACGATCGGAGCGGAGTACGCCTACGCCGCCGGGTACTCGGGCCAAGACATGAACATCGGCATGGTCGACTCGGGCTTCTTCGCCGGCCACATGCGCGAGCACGGGAGCCTCGACACCAACTACTCGATCGGGGACCGCTTCCACTCGGTAGTCGCCCAGGGCGGCCAGACCGGACCTACGCCGGGGTTCTATGACCCGGGGTTCAACGACAGCCACGGGACCCATGTCAGCGGGACCATCGCCGCGAGCCGCGACGGTGTCGGCGAGACCCAGCCGGACGGGCCGGCCGCCAACATGCACGGCGTCGCGTTCAACGCCGACCTCTACGGCGGCAACACCCACAAGACCGACGGCGTCTTCTACGGCCGGGTGCCGGACACCGCAACTCCGGCCCAAACACCCGACAACGGCTATCTCGCCAACGTCTATCGGGCCGTCAACCGTGCGGAGACGGAAAACGGCAAGCCGATCCGGCTCATCACCACCAGTTGGGGCAGCGCGCCACCGACGGAGAACTACAACACGCTCGAGACGCCGCCCGGTGCACCAGAAAGCTTCGGCCTCAAGGCGGCCTGGCGTTACCTCGCGACCCCGGACGGCGTCGCCGACGCGAACGGCAACACCGTGCACTGGCTCAACGGCGCCATCGAGGTCGCCCGTACGGGCACGATCTTGCAGTTCACCGCCGGTAACGCCGGCGTCGCGAACCCGACCGCCCGGGCGGCTACGCCGTACTTCCTGCCCGACCTCGAGGGCGAGTGGTACACGACGTCGGGCGTCAACCCCAACATCGGGCGCACGTTCAACCCGGACGGCTCGGTGCTGGTGCCGGGGACGCAGGAGTTCAACCAGTGCGGGGTTGCGAAGTGGTCCTGCCTCACCGCGCCAAGCCGGGCGATCAACAGCACCTGGGTCGAGGTCGTCGATGGGGTGCCGCAGGCGCGCTACCGCAGCGCGTCGGGGACGTCGATGGCCGGTCCACACTCGGCGGCGTCGCTCGCCCTGATCATGCAGCGCTTCCCGTACATGACCAACGAGCAGGCGCTCTACACGATGTTCACCACCGGCCGACAAAACGCCACCATCAACGACGCGCAGGGCAATCCGATCCCGAACCCGAACGCGGGTGAGATCGTCCAGGTCCCGGACAGCCGCAACGGCTGGGGAACCGTCAGCCTGCGCGAAGCTATGCGCGGCCCGGGGCAGTTGCTCGGCCCGACCGACATCAACACGAAGGGGTTCAGTGACGTCTGGGCCAATGACATCTCCGACGTCGCGATCCGGGCCCGCCAGCAGGAGGACGCCGCTGAAGACGCCGCCTGGGAGCAGACCAAGATCGACAAGGGCTGGACCCACGGACTGCCGGCCGACGCGAGCGCGGCCGACAGGTTCGACTTCGCCCTCGGCACCAGGCGCGAGCAGGCCCGCGAGCAGCGGGTCTACGAAGGCAGCCTGACCAAGCGCGGCAACGGCACCCTCTTCCTCGCCGCCGACAACACCTGGCACGGGATGAGCACCGTTCGTGGCGGAACGCTCTCCGTCGTCGGCTCGCATGCGAGCGCGATCGACGTGCGAGGCGGCACGCTCAGCGGCAATGGCAGCGTGGGAGGCAGCGTCACGGTCACCGACGGCGTGCTGCGACCCGGCCTCACGACGGCCGAGGCCGCGCAGGTCACCGAGGTGCCCGTCTCACCCGGCGGCGCCCTCACCGTCGGTGGCGATGTCGGCATCGGCATGAAGGGCCGCTTCTCCGTCTCCGTGTCGAGCGCCGACGACTACACAAGCGTCTCGGCCGCGGGTGACCTGGTGTTGCGCGGCGGCCTGGCCGTGGATGTCGAGGGTGATCTGGCACCGGGAACCGAGCTGACGATCATGAGCGGCCGAGCGATCGACGGCACGTTCAGTGGGCTTCGGGAGGGAGCTGTGCTGGTCGCGGACGGCCATCGCTTCACCGTGTCGTACGAAAACAACGAGGTGACGTTGACCGTCGTAGGTTAGCCCGCTCACCGCACTCGGATGGCCCGCCTCGGTACGCCGGGGCGGGCCACCGGCGTACATGGGCCGCGCCGGGTCGTCAGCCGCGCCGGGTAATTAGCCGCACCGGGTCGTCAGTCGCACCGGGTCGTCAGTCGCGCCGGGTCGTCAGTCGAGGTCGTCGTCACGAGTCCGTAGAATCCACTCCTCGTAGCGCCCCACGGGTTCGAAGCCGAGCGACTCGTAGAGCGGCTGGCCCATCCGGGTCGACTGCAGCGTCGCGGTCCGCGCGCCGCGGTGATAGGCGTCGGTAAGGATGTGCCGAGTGAGGGCCTTTGCAAGGCCCCGTCGTCGCCAGTGCGGCAGCGTCCCCACGGTGTAGATGCCGCAATCGCCGTCGTGCAGCATGCTCCACGCACCGGCCACGGCCATGCCGTCTTGAACCATCACCCAGCCGGACAGGTTGGGGACATCGTCCGGATTGTCGAGCTCGGCCTCAGCGACCGGCTCATCGCCGGCGGCGCGGGTTGCGGCGGCGATCGAGGTACGGACGACCCCCTCGTTCCATCGAAGTTCCGGCCGCAGGTCGGTCGTCATGACGAGCGTCGTCGTGTCGCGGGTGAGTCCGTCGACGTCCCGTACGGTGTCCGGCGCATCCAGATCGGTCGCGCCGCTCGGCACCCAGAACGCCCACGCGTCGACCCCGGCGGTCGCGTAAACGCCACGCAGGCTCGCCACCGCGGCCGCCGCGCGATCGTGAGCGGCCAAGCCGATCGCGTTGTTCAGCGGTGCCCATGCGGGGAACACCGCCGCCACGGCGTCCGGCGATCGGATCAGTCTCGCGCCAGACGACAGTCTCGCCAACGCCTGCCACGACGCCACGAGCGCTTCCTGACCGGGCAAGATCAATCCGTCGGTCGCCATGTCGTACGCCTCCGTCAGTCAGGGCAGGCGGGAACGCTGACTACGGTCGGATGCCTCAGTCGAGGTAGTCGCGCAACACCTGAGAGCGGGACGGATGGCGCAGCTTCGACATGGTCTTGGACTCGATCTGCCGGATCCGCTCCCGCGTGACGCCGTAGACCTTGCCGATCTCGTCGAGCGTCTTCGGCTGCCCGTCGGTGAGGCCGAACCGCATCGACACGACGCCAGCCTCGCGCTCGGACAGGGTGTCGAGCACCGCGTGGAGTTGCTCCTGCAGCAGCGTGAACGACACGGCGTCGGCAGGAACGATCGCCTCGGAGTCCTCGATCAGGTCGCCGAACTCGGAGTCGCCGTCCTCGCCGAGGGGCGTGTGCAGCGAGATCGGCTCGCGGCCGTACTTTTGGACCTCGACGACCTTCTCTGGGGTCATGTCGAGCTCCTTGGCGAGCTCCTCCGGCGTCGGTTCGCGCCCGAGGTCTTGCAGCATTTGGCGCTGCACCCGGGCCAGCTTGTTGATGACCTCGACCATGTGGACCGGGATCCGGATCGTGCGGGCCTGGTCGGCCATCGCTCGGGTGATCGCCTGCCGGATCCACCAGGTCGCGTACGTCGAGAACTTGAAACCCTTGGTGTAGTCGAACTTCTCGACCGCACGGATCAGGCCGAGGTTGCCCTCCTGGATCAGGTCCAGGAAGAGCATGCCGCGACCGGTGTAGCGCTTCGCGAGGCTGACCACCAGCCGCAGGTTGGCTTCGAGCAGATGCGTCTTGGCCCGACGACCGTCCTCGGCGATCCACTCGAGCTCTTCCTTGAGCTTGGTCGCCAGCTTGTCGCCGCTGCCGAGCTTCTCCTCGCTGAAGAGGCCGGCCTCGATCCGCTTCGCGAGCTCGACCTCCTGACCGGCGTTGAGCAGCGGCACCTTGCCGATCTGCTTGAGGTAGTCCTTGACCGGATCGGCGGTCGCGCCGGCGACCATGACCTGCTGCTCGGGCTCGTCGCCCTCGTCGGCCGCGGAGAGGACGAAGCCTTCCTTCTCCTCCTCCTTCAAGGTCGGATCCTCGGCGAGATCCTTCTCGAACACCGCGTCGTCGATATCCGGGAGGATCGTCTTGCCGTTGGCGTCCTTGCGCAGCTGGCCGGGGACCTCGATCTCGACGTACTCCTCCGTCTTCGAGCGCGAGCTCTTCGCGGCCTTCTTGGATGTCTTCTTGGCGGCCGGCTTCTTCTTTGCCGCCTTCTTCGCGGCGGGCTTCTTCTCGGCCGCCTTCTTCGCCTTCGTGCCGCGCGTCACTGTCGCGGCGGCCACGCGTACGTCAGCAGCCGACTCCGAGGCGCCCCCGCAGATCCGTACTCCCTCGCTCACGAGCAGCTCGAGCAGCGCGGCGCGGTCTCGGCTCGACAGGCCGGCCGCTCTCACGCTGTCGTCGATGTCGTCTACCGTCACCGAACCGTTATTCTTGCCATCGCGTAAGAGCTGACGTAGAGGCGGGTCGGACAGCAGTTTCGTGGGAAGTTGCCAGGAAGCGCGGGGCGACACGAATGACCTCTCGATGACGGATATTTTGCGCGCAGCTGGCCAGCCACTAGTCAACTGCGGCATCGATCAGTTTGCCACGCCAGACCCCGCAACTCACATCGCCCCCGCCATGAGTCGCAAATTTCCCTACACAGCAGCTTTGACGGCAAGAACCGGGCAGGGCGCGTCGAGCAGGATGCGCTGAGCGTTGCTTCCGAGGATCAGCTTGCCGACCGGTGTCCGGCGGCGAAGACCGATGACAATGAAGTCGGCGCGGACCTCCTCCGCGACGTTGATCAGGTCCTCGGCCGGGTCCATCCCTCGGACCAGCTGGCGGATCTCGTTGTCGACGCCGGACTCAGCGAGCTGGTCGCGGACCTCCTGCAGCTGTCCCTCGGTCTCGAGCGCGTCCCCACGGTCGAAGTCGCGTCCCCCACGATGCGAGTTGACGATGACGAGCTTGGCCTGGCGGAGCTGCGCCTCCTCGACCGCGCGGCGCAGGGCAGCCCGGCCTTCGGACTTGGGGACATAGCCCACGACGATCGTGCCCATAGATGGCCTCCCTCTCGTCCACCACGTCGGCGACGTCGTACCATCGCGAGGTTATCGGACCACGCTTGTGGAAAGCGTCCGCTTGGACCGACGAAGCCACCACGCTAAGGACATGACGACCTCGTGCGGCAGCCGGTCGACGCGTTCGGACGGCCCTGACCGACTCGCCCCGTCCGTCGAGCGACTCGCCATCGGGCGCGTCTTCGCCCTGCGGGTGAGCATCGCGACCCGCCGCCTGACGCCGTCGCTGTCGATCACCCCGTTGGACGGTCTCGGCACGGCCGAAGGCGACCTCGCCTGGTGGAGCGGCGAGCCGACCCGGTCCGCCGACCCGCCGCCGCTCGACTGGCACCTGCGCCGCGAGATCGCCATGCGCCTGCTGAGTCATGCCCCCGGACGACGGGTCGTCGCCGTCTGGACCCGGCCCGGCTCACTCGAGCCGTCCGACGGTGACATCGCGTGGGCAGCCGCTCTACGGCATGCCGCGGCGGCGTACGGCGGCGGCGCGCCGACGCTGCTCGCGGTGACCCACTGGGGCTGGTTCGCGCTGCCCGACCACGTACGGCGGGTGTGGGAGCCGCGCCAGCCGGGCCGGAACGCTAGACCGTGTCCCAGCTGTGCACGGGCTGGTTGCTGTGCATGTGATCGGCGTAGCGGGAGACCATGCCGCGCAGGGCCTCGATCCGCTCGGCCGCGCCCCGTTCAAACAGCCGGTGGAACGTCTCCGCCTGCCATGAGGCGCCGTTGCGATGCGACACGCAGCGCTGCTCGATGACGCCCAGGAGGCGGTCGCGCTCGGCGGGCTCGACGCCCAAGTCGTCCAGCCCCTCGAAGGCCATCGGCAGCAGCCGTCGCAGCACCAGCTCGGCCGCCGGAACGGTGCCGAGGCCGGGCCAGTACAGCTGGGCCTCGATGCCATCGCGGGCGGCGACGTGGAAGTTCTCTTCTGCCGCTGAAAACGACATTTGCGACCAGAGTGGGCGTTCGTCGGTCGCGAGGGCCCGGGTCAGCCCGAAGTAGAACGCCGCGTTCGCGAGCGTATCGACGACCGTGGGCCCAGCAGGCAGGACGCGGTTTTCGACCCGCAGATGCGGCTGGTCGCGGACCACGTCGTACACCGGCCGGTTCCAGCGGTAGATCGTGCCGTTGTGGAGACGGAGCTCGGCGAGCTGTGGTGTGTCTCCCCGATCGAGCACGGCGACGGGATCTTCGTCGTCGGTGATCGGGAGCAACGCCGGGAAGTAGCGAACGTTTTCCTCGAAGAGATCGAAGATCGAGGTCACCCACCGCTCGCCGAACCACACCCGCGGCCGTACTCCTTGTGCCTTGAGCTCCTCGCTCCGGGTGTCGGTCGCCTGCTCGAACAGGGCGATCCGGGTCTCGCGCCAGAGTTCCTTGCCGAGCAGGAAGGGCGAATTGGCGCCGACCGCGAGCTGGACGCCGGCGATCGCTTGCGACGCGTTCCAGTACTCAGGGAACTCCTCGGGTCCGACCCGCAGATGCAGCTGGGTGCTGGTGCAAGCCGCCTCCGGGAGGATGCTGTCGGCCGTCGTCCGCAATCGATCGACGCCGTCGATCTGGATCAAGATGTCTTCGCCGCGGGCGGCAAGGATCTGATCGGACAGCAGCTCGTAGCGCGGATTGGCCGAGAGGTTGTCGGCTCGCATGTGCTCGGGCCGCAAGGTCGGGAGGATGCCCACGATGAACAGGTGCGCGCCCACCATGCTCGCCTTGTCCTCGGCGGCGTTGAGGCTGGCCCGCACGTCGTCCTCGAATCGCGCGAAACCGCCTCCTTCGAGGCTGCGAGGCGGGACGTTGATCTCCAGGTTGAACTGACCCAGCTCGGTCTGGAAATCCGGATCGGCGATCGCCTCCAACGCCTCGGCGTTTTTGAGCGCGGGGTCACACTCGGAGTCGATCAGGTTGAGCTCGATCTCGAGGCCGGTCGTCGGTTTGCCGGTCTCGAATCGGGCCTCCCGCAGCATCCGCTCGAACACATCGAGGCAGCGCCGCACCTTCTCACGGTGTCGCGTTCGATCCTCACGTGTGAAGACCCGGGTCTCGACCTCCTGGCCCATGCGGCTAAGTGTGCACTGACCCTCGGCCGCGCGCGAGGGACCTAAGCCTCGATCTGTGGCGGGGTCCACAGGTCGAGGCTCAGCCTGTATCGACGCCTCGCCAGACGGATTCTCGCGATGGCGGCACCCACTGGGAAGGCGGCGTCGCCGAGAGCAGCAGGGTCCGCAATCGATCGATCAACGGCTCGTCGGGATCGATCGGATCGGCCCGCTCGATCGCGCACCAGGCGAGCGCTCCGTCGCCGCTCAACCAGGCGCTGAAGCCGGCGATGCCGAGCACGGCCGACTCGTAGGGCGGCGTCACCTTGCGCGCGGCGGCCGCCCAGATCGGCAACTGGTCGGCCGCGTTGTCGACGTCGATCCGCGACCAAGCGTCATCGCGAACGGCGTCGAGCGAGCACCACACCGCCAGGGCTGCCGCCTCGGCGTCGGACAGCGGTCGGTCGGGATCCGCGATGCCTGCCTCGACGACGCCGCGCACGCGACGGACGCCTTCAGCGACGAGATCGGGATCGTGCTGCATCCTCTCCGGGTCGCGGTCACCGAGTGCTCGCAACAAGACCGCGGACTCGGCCGCGATGGCGTCGCGCATCCGGTCGCGCTCGGCCCCGTCGACCGCCCCCACCCGGGCGGCCAGGGTCTCGCGATCGGGGACGACCTCCATGCCGGCGAACACCGCCTCGGCGACCAGCCGGCTCGCGTCGGCGTCGAAGATCCGGCCCTCGGGCGGGCAGCAGACCGGGTCGTCGCAGACGTACGACCAGAACCGACTGTCGGTGCAGCGAACGGCCTCGCGCACGTCGATGCCCGCCGACGTCAACCGTCGTCGCAGCGAGGCGACCAGCGGATCGGCCACGGCGGGTACGTCGGAGCAAGCGACCACGATGACGTCGGTCGCGGCGTTGCGCAGCAGGACGTCGCGAAGGTATTCGGCGAGCTGGTCGCACAGATCCGGCGGCGGCAGGTCGACCCGCAGTCGAAAGCCGACGCTGCCGCGGTCGCCCTCCAAGCAGATGACGACCAGCGAGTCGGTCGGGCGAAAGCCGAACAGAACCTGGAGACCGGCCAACAGCTCGCCCAGGTCGGTGATGCGGACCGGTCCGGCCAGAGGCTCGGGCGAAGTTTTCGTCATGTCCTCTACGGTGGCCAAGATTCCGAGCGCTGTGGGGCGTTTTGGCGAATCTGTGGATTGTCACGCCGGCCTGCGACCATGTGGACATGCGCGGCGCCGCGACGATCCTCCACGTGGATCTCGACGCCTTCTTCGCCGCCGTCGAGCAACGCGACAAGCCGTCCCTTCGAGGCAAGCCGGTCGTGGTCGGGGGCATCGGTCGCCGTGGGGTCGTCGCGACGGCCTCCTACGAGGCGCGCCAATACGATGTTCGGTCGGCGATGTCGACGGCCGAGGCACGGGCACGCTGTCCGCACGCGGCGTTCTTGTCGCCACGGTTCCATGCCTATCGGCGCGACAGCGAGATCGTGATGGGCCGGCTGCGCGAGCTGTCCCCGCTGGTCGAGCCACTCTCCGTTGACGAAGCCTTCGTCGACCTCGCCGACTCGATCGACGACGCGAGCCCCGAGGCTCTCGGTTCGCTCGCCGCCGAGATCCGCTCCGACATCAACCGACTGACCGACGGCCTCACGGCGTCGATCGGCATCGCGACGTCCAAGCTGGTCGCCAAGATCGCGAGCGAGCTTGCCAAGCCCGACGGCCAGCGCGTGATCGCTCCCGGCACCGAGCGTGATCTGTTGCGCCCGATGCAGGTCACGGTGATCCCCGGCGTCGGTCCGGCCACCGCGGAGCGGCTGCGCCGGATCGGCGTTCATACGGTTGCCGAGCTGGAGACGATCTCCGAGGACGAGCTGTGCCGCGTCCTCGGCCACGCCCACGGGCACGCGCTCTACCGGCTCGCCCGCGCCGACGACGATCGCGCCGTCGTCGCCGAGCGCGAGACCAAGTCGATCAGCATCGAGGACACCTTCGACACCGACCTGGTCGATCCGGCGCTGCTGTCCGCCATCGTCACGCGGATGGCCGCCCGAGTCGCCGAGCGCCTCGACAAGGCCGGGCTGTCCGGTCGCACCATCACGCTCAAGGTGCGCCACCACGACTTCTCGACCAACACGCGATCCGCGACCGTGGGCGGGCCGACGGCCGACGCGAGGACGATCTCACGACTCGCGACCGGTCTGCTGGCCGACCTCGACACATCCGGCGGTGTGCGGCTCCTGGGCGTCGGCGTCTCGGGCCTCGCCGACTGGATCCAGGACGACCTGTTCGCCGCCGGTGATGACGAACCGGGGCAGACGGCGCCGGTCGACGACATCCCCGACGACCCCGTAATGGGCCAGACCTGGTCCCCCGGCCTCGACGTGGTCCACGCCGCACTGGGGCCCGGCTGGGTCTGGGGCGCCGGCCGCGGGCGCGTCACGGTGCGATTCGAGACCAAGGACACGCCGGACGGCCCGATTCGCACCTTCGCGGCCGACGATCCGGATCTCCGTCGCGTCGACCCGGGCGGCTAGGTACGGTCGTCCTCATGACGCAGGCCCGACTCCTCACGCCGCCGATCGCCAAGCAGACACCGATCGAGAGGACGCATCACGGCGACACCGTCGTCGATCCGTACGAATGGCTCCGTGCGAAGGACGACCCAGAAGTGGTCGCGTACCTCGAGGCCGAAAACGCCTACGCGGCCCAGGAGACGGCGCCGCTGGAGGATCTGCGCCAGGCGATCTTCGACGAGATCAAGAGCCGCACCCTCGAGACCGATCTCTCGGTCCCCACGCGACGCGGCTCGTGGTGGTATTACAGCCGCACAGTCGAGGGACAGCAGTACGGCATCCAATGCCGCTGCCCGGTCGCCGACGACGCCGACTGGACGCCGCCGACACTCGCGGCCGACAGCGACATCGTCGGCGAGGAGGTGCTCCTCGACGGCAATGCCGAGGCCGAGGGCCACGAGTTCTTCTCGCTGGGCGCGTTCGACGTCAGCACCGATGGGCGACTGCTGGCGTACTCCACCGACACGGTCGGCGACGAACGGTTCACGCTGCGCTTCAAGGACCTGCGCACCGGCGACCTCCTGCCCGACGAGGTTCCCAACACGTTCTACGGCGGGACGTGGTCGCTGGACGGGTCGACCTACTTCTACGTGACCGTCGACGACGCCTGGCGGCCGCATCGGGTCTGGCGGCATCGGCTCGGCACGCCCGCGTCCGACGACGAGATCGTCCACGAGGAGGCCGACGACCGCTTCTGGGTGAGCATCGACCTGACCCGGAGCCGGAAGTACCTCATCCTCTCGCTCGACTCGAAGATCACGTCCGAGGTGCGTGTTCTGGATGCGGACCGGCCGGACGGCGAGTTCCGCGTGGTCGCACCACGACGGACCGGCGTCGAATATGCCGTCGAGCACGCCGTCGTCGCCGACGAGGACCGATTCCTGATCCTCCACAACGCCGACGCCGAAAACTTCGAGGTCGCCGAGGCACCGGTCGACGAGCCCGGGCCGGAGCACTGGCGCCCGGTGATCGAACACCGGCTCGACACCAGGCTGGAGAGCGTCGGCGCTTTCGCGGGACACCTGGTGCTGTCCTATCGGCGCGACGCACTCACCCGGCTGGCGGTGATTCCGCTCGAGTCGTCCGGCTACGGCAAGCTGCGCGAGGTCGAGTTCGACGAGGAGCTTTTCGCGTGCGGGCCGGGCAGCAATCCGGAGTGGGACCAGCCGCTGTTTCGCCTGGGGTACTCATCGTTCGTCACGCCTTCCACCGTCTACGACCTCGACGTCGGGTCCGGTGAGCTCCTGCTGCGCAAGCGGCAGCCCGTCCTCGGCGGCTACGACCCGGCCGAATACGAGCAGCATCGAGAGTGGGCTACCGCGCCCGACGGTACGCAGATCCCGGTCTCGGTGATTTGCCGCAGGGGCACGCCGCGAGACGGGTCGGCGCCGGCGATGCTCTACGGCTACGGCTCCTACGAGCACAGCATCGACCCGTCGTTCTCGGTGGCTCGGCTGTCGCTGCTGGACCGAGGCATGGTCTTCGCGGTCGGGCACATCCGCGGCGGCGGCGAAATGGGTCGGGCGTGGTACGAAAACGGCAAGACGCTGTCCAAGATGAACACATTCACCGATTTCGTGGCGTGTGCCCGCCATCTGACCGACCGGCGCTGGACGAGCGCGGACCGGCTGGTCGCCCACGGCGGGAGCGCCGGTGGGCTCCTGGTGGGTGCCGCGGTCAACCTTGCTCCGGACGCCTTCGCCGGCGTGCTCGCCGTGGTGCCCTTCGTCGACGCACTGACGACCATCCTCGACCCGTCGCTGCCGCTGACCGTCATCGAATGGGACGAATGGGGCGATCCGCTCCACGATCCCGAGGTCTACGCCTACATGAAGTCGTACTCGCCGTACGAAAACGTGACCGCACAGGAATACCCCGCCATCCTGGCCATGACCAGCCTGAACGACACCCGTGTGCTCTATGTCGAGCCGGCCAAGTGGGTCGCTCGGCTGCGTGCGACGAAGGCGGGCCACGCCCCGGTGCTGCTCAAAACGGAGATGAGCGCCGGTCACGGCGGCGTCAGCGGCCGGTACGAGCACTGGAAAGAGACCGCGTATCTGTACGCCTGGGCACTCGACGTCGCAGGTGCGCCCCACGAGCCCCTCACGGCCCCCGAGCGGGCACCGACATGAATGCCGCCTGACGGCGTGCTGAGAAAGCACTGAGAGCGGCAACTTCCCTTCGGCGTCGGACGTCTTCTGGATACGACGTCTACATCACAGTGGGCTGGGTACGGAATCCCGCGAGGGTGTTCGGGCGTTATAGGGAGTGTTCCGGTGCCAGGGGGCCCGGATCTGAACGAAGGAGTGTGATCGCCGCATGAGTACGGCCACCATTGCCCGCGAGTCGACTGAGTCGGCCCGCGAGTCGCGTCGTTCCCGTGAGGCGAGCGAGGGACGCGACAGCGTCGGGATGTACCTCGACGAGATAGCCCGCACGCCGCTCCTCGACGCAGCACGTGAGGTCGAGCTGAGCAAAGCCATCGAGGCCGGTCTCATGGCCGAGCACCTCCTGGCCGAGGGTCAGGTCGGTCGCCGCAAGGGCGGAGCACCCGGCGGTGCTACGAAGGCAGAGCTCGAATGGATCGCGGCCGACGGACAGCGCGCGCTGCAAGAGTTCATCAACGCCAACCTCCGCCTGGTCGTCTCGATCGCCCGCAAGTACGGACGCTCGCAGATGCCGCTTCTCGACCTGGTCCAGGAGGGCAACACGGGTCTGATCCGGGCCGTGGAGAAGTTCGACTACGCCAAGGGATTCAAGTTCTCGACGTACGCGACGTGGTGGATCCGGCAGGCCATCACCCGCGGGATCGCGCAGCAGGGCCGCGTCGTACGGCTCCCGGTCCATGTGGTCGAGGAGCTCAACCAGGTCGGTGCCGCGAGGCGCACCCTGGAGCGGACCCTCGGCCGCGAGCCCGAGCCCACCGAGATCGCCCAAGAGCTGGGCATGGACGTCGACCGCGTCCTCGACCTGGTGTCATGGGGCCGCGACCACGTGAGCCTCGACACCCCGGTCGACGACGAGGGCGACACGTCGCTCGGTGACCTGGTCGCTCGGGAGACCACGCCGGGACCGGACGTGACGTTCCTCGATGTCGAGTCGCGGGACCGCTTGACCGCGATGATCGACAAGCTCGGCGAGCGCGAGGCCGACATCATCAAGGCCCGTTACGGTCTGCTCGACGGACGCCAGCACAAGCTGGCCGACATCGGCGCCCGGCACGGCATCTCGGCCGAGCGGGTCCGCCAACTCGAGCGGGAGGCGCTGTCGCGACTGCGTCGTCTCGTCGATCCCGACCTGGCGGCTTGAGCCAGAGCGAATCCTGAGGGGTTCGGGTAGCCATGGCTACCCGAACCCGTCACGTTCTGCGGGCGTCGGATTGGGCTCGAAGCTCCTTCCAGACCCGCGCCACTGCCGCCTCGAGATCACTTAACGAACCGGTGTTGTCGACGACCCAGTCGGCGGCGCCGGTTCGTTGCTGTCTGGTGGCCTGTGCCGCGATCCGCTCCCGAGCCTGTGCCTCGGTCATCCCGCGATCACCAATCAGCCGCTCGATCTGCAACTCCTCCGAGGCGTCCACCACGATCACACCGTCGAACCGGTCGGCCTGACCGGTCTCGACCAGCAGCGGGATGTCGTGGACGACCACATCATCCGGCCCGGCGGAAGCCTCGAGTTCGGCTGCGCGGGCGCGTACTCGGGGGTGGATGATCGCCTCCAGACGGGAGCGGGCCTCGCCGTCGCCGAACACACGGGCACCGAGTGCGGCACGGTCCAGTGATCCATCGTCGGCGAGTACGTCCGCGCCGAACGCCTCGACGACCTCCGCGAGGCCGTCCGTACCCGGCTCGACGACCTCGCGGGCCAGCTTGTCGGCATCGATCACGATCGCCCCGCGAGCGGCAAGCCGCCGGCTGACCTCGCTCTTGCCCGCGCCGATGCCACCGGTGAGTCCGATCCGAAGCACCGGCTCAGGGTAGCCGGAGGTCCGGGCATCCAGGCGTCGCCGACGCCATGCATCGTGGCCGGCGCCTGACCGGACCGGCGTTTGGATCAACGCGCGGCGTCTGCCTCGTGCGCGCCGCCGAAGGCGTGGCGGTACGACTGCGGTGACGTGCCCCGGATCTGGCCGAAGTGGTGTCGCAGGGCCGCCGCATTGCCGAAGCCGACCTCGGACGCGATCTGCTCCACCGGCAGCTGGGTTCGCTCGAGAAGCTCCTCGGCCCGCTGCACTCGCTGCTGTGTGATCCACTGGTGCGGCGTCGTCCCGGTCTCGTCACGGAACCGGCGGGCGAACGTCCGTGGCGACATGTGCACACGCTCGGCGAGGTCCTGGACCGCGTGTCGCTGGTCGAGGTGCTCCACGATCCAGGTGAGCAACGGATTGAGCGTTTCCGCCTCCGACGGCGGCACCGGCGTCCGGACGAACTGAGCCTGGCCACCATCACGCTGCGGCGGCACGACCATCCGGCGGGCCGCCATGTTGGCCGCGCGGGCTCCCCACTCCTTGCGCATCAGATGCAGGCACGCATCGAGACCCGCGGCCGATCCGGCGCTGGTGATGACGGGATCGGCGTCGACGTACAGGACCCCCGGGTCGACCTTGGCGAGCGGGAATCGCTCGGCGAGCTCGTCGGAATACAGCCAATGGGTCGTGCAGGGTCGGCCGTCGAGCAGGCCGGCGGCGCCCAAGGTGAACGCACCCACGCACACCGACATGATGCGCGCTCCGCGCTCATGAGCGGCCTGGAGCGCATCCACGACGGCGGGAGGCACCGGCTTGTCACGCGGCATCGCCGGCACGGCGACCAGGTCGGCCGCCTCGATCCGGTCCAGTCCGTGATGGACGTCGAGGTCGAAGCCCATCGACGTCGCGACCTTGCCCGGACGCTCGGTACAGACGGCGAATTCGGTATGCGGCACGCCCTGCGGCCGACGATCGATGCCCCACGCCTCGCAGAGAACGCCTAGCTCAAAAGGGGCGACTCCGTCGAAAACGACGGCCGCAACATTGCTCAGCATGACCTCTCCGAAGTTGGCAGGATATCGACTATACATGGCATCTCTGCCACTGTTGGCAGCATCTCGATCGTACAAGAATATCTGCCATGAGCATAGCCATCGCCTTCATCCTCCTCGTGGGTCTCGTCGCGCTGGCGGCCCTGGTCCGCGAGCTCAACCATGTGATCCGTACCGACGGCTACGGTCACCGCCCGGCGCCTCGCAGTCGCTCCGACGACAGCGAAGAGCGCGCCGTCACCTTCACCCGACTGGCACGCTGACGCACGCCCCGATAGCCGAAAGCCCCGCCCCTCAGCGAGAGGGAGCGGGGCTTTCGCGGTGTCGTGCGTGGAGTCGCGCGCTCAGCCTTCGCCGGTGAGCTTCTCCCGAAGCGCCTGCAGGGCCTCGTCGGACGCCAGAGCGCCCTCGGTCTCCGGACCCGGCGTGACCGACGGGGTCGACGGCGACGACGTGTACTCGTCGTCATCGTCGTCGTCGGGCTTCTGGTCGGCCTGCTGAGCGTCGGCCACCTGCTTCTTGTGGGCCTCCCAGCGCGCGTGCGCCTCGGCGTACTGCTCCTCCCAGGTGGCCCGCTGCTCGTCGTACCCCTCCAGCCACTCGCCGGTCTCGGGGTCGAAGCCCTCCGGATAGACATAGTTGCCCTGATCGTCATAGCTGCTCGTCATGCCGTAGAGCGTCGGGTCGAACTCCTCGTCGGAGGCCAGCGCCGACTCGTTGGCCTGCTTGAGCGACAGCGAGATGCGACGCCGCTCCAGGTCGATGTCGATGATCTTGACCATGACGTCGTCGCCGACCTGAACGACCTGCTCGGGGATCTCGACGTGCCGCTCGGCCAGCTCCGAGATGTGCACCAGGCCCTCGATGCCCTCCTCGACGCGAACGAACGAACCGAACGGCACGAGCTTGGTGACCTTGCCCGGCACGATCTGACCGATCTGGTGGGTACGAGCGAAGTGCTGCCACGGGTCTTCCTGGGTCGCCTTGAGCGACAGCGAAACCCGCTCGCGCTCCATGTCGACGTCGAGCACCTCGACCGTGACCTCGTCGCCGACCTGGACGACCTCGCTCGGGTGGTCGATGTGCTTCCAGGACAGCTCGGAGACGTGGACCAGACCGTCGACGCCACCGAGGTCGACGAAGGCACCGAAGTTGACGATGCTCGACACAACACCCTTGCGGATCTGGCCCTTGGCGAGCTGGGTGAGGAAGTTTTGCCGTACCTCGGACTGCGTCTGCTCGAGCCACGCGCGACGGGAAAGGACCACGTTGTTGCGGTTCTTGTCCAACTCGATGATCTTGGCCTCGATCTCGCGACCGACATAGGGCTGAAGGTCGCGGACCCGGCGCATCTCGACCAGCGACGCAGGCAGGAAGCCGCGCAGGCCGATGTCGAGGATCAGGCCGCCCTTGACGACCTCGATCACCGTGCCGGTGACGACGCCGTCCTCCTCCTTGAGCTTCTCGATCGTGCCCCAGGCGCGCTCGTACTGTGCACGCTTCTTGGACAGAATCAGCCGGCCTTCCTTGTCCTCCTTCTGAAGGACGAGGGCTTCGACCTTGTCGCCGACCGCGACGACGTCGTGTGGATCGACATCGTGCTTGATCGACAGCTCGCGAGAGGGGATGACACCCTCGGTCTTGTAGCCGATGTCGAGCAGGACCTCATCTCGATCGACCTTGACGATCGTGCCGTCCACGATGTCGCCGTCATTGAAATACTTGATCGTCTCGTCGACGGCGGCGAGGAAGGCGTCCTCCGTGCCGATGTCGTTGACCGCTACCTGCGGCGTCTCCTGCTCCGGAGGTGCGTCGATACTGCTCGTCATGTTGGGGTTGGGCTCCGATGGGCGTTCTAGTAGGTCGTTGGCGCGCGACAAGCCGTTGGATCGCGATCTGCCGAGGTTTACGGTCCGGCCGCCGACGGAGCGACGACCATCGTGCGGTCGACATGGCGCGAGGACGAACCCGCTAGGTCTGGGGGCCGCACAAGCTCATAGCGCAACTGTCAGCGTACGGGGGTGGGCACGACCGGGTCAACGCGGGTCGCCGCGAGGGCGCCCGCTGCCATGTCACGGGCGCGAGACTCTGCCACGATGACGCGGGAGCGACGCTCTGTCACTCCGGCGCCGGGGCGAGGAAGGCGCTCAGCGCTCCGACGTACGACGCGACGTCGACCGCTGCCATCAACTCGCGAGCCGAGTGCATCGCGAGTTGCGGTGCTCCGACGTCGACGGTGGTGATCCCGACCCGCCCCGCCGTGATGGGTCCCACGGTTGACCCGCAAGGCAAATCGGCGCGATGCATGTATCGCTGCCAGGGCACGTCGGCCTGGTCGCAAGCCGCGGCGAAGGCAGCCGTGCCAGTCGCGTCGGTCGCATAGCGCAGCTGATAGTGCACCTTGAGAACCGGTCCGCCGCCGGCCTGGATTCGGTGCGCCGGCTCGTGCCGCTCGGCGTAGTTGGGATGTGTGGCGTGCGCCATGTCGCCGGAGGCGCAGATCGAGCCGGCGAGCGCCCGCAGGTAGTCCTGCCGGTCTCCCCCGGCACCGAGTACGACGCGCTCGAGGGTGGACCCGAGGAGATCGCTGTGCGCCCCCCGCTCCGACATGCTGCCGACCTCCTCGTGGTCGAACAGCACGAGCATCGGAACCACATCGCGGGCCTTGCCGACGGCCTCCAGTAGCGCCTGTGTGCCGGCGTAGCAGGTGCCCTGGTTGTCGAGTCGCGATGCCGCGAGCAGATCGCCGTCGCGGCCGACGAGGCGGCTCGGCGTCAGGTCGTGCACCATGAGCTCCCAGCCGAGTACGGCGGCCGGCCCGACTCCGACGGCGTCGGCGACGTACCCGAGGACGTCGGCAGGCTCGGATCCGATGCCCCAGACGGCATCGAGATGCTGTTGCGGGTTGAGCTCGATGCCCTTGCGGTTTTCGGCGAGATGGATCGCGAGGTGCGCCACCCGCAGGATCGGGTCGTCGACGCGAAGCAGCCGCTCCTCGATCCGGCCGTCGACCCGCACCGTGACCCGGCCCGAGAGCCCGAGGTCGCGGTCGAGCCAGGAGTCGAGCAGCGGCCCGCCGTACGGTTCGAGCCCCACGACCTCCCAGCCGGCGCGGGACAGGCTCGGATGCTGCTTAATCCGCAGGTTCGGGCTGTCGGTGTGGCCGCCGACGATCCGGAACGGCGTCGTCGGCCCGGCAGCCGACTCGGTCGACCACGCGACCAGCGAGCCGCCGCGCGCCGTGAAGTAGCGGCCCGGTTCAGTCGGCCAGGCGTCGACCTCGGCGAGTCGCCGGAACCCGGCCGCGTCGAGGGTCCGCGACACCTCGTCGACCACGTGAAACGGCGACGGGGACGCGTCGACGAAGGCGCACAGGCCCTCGGCATGGGCGCGATGCTGCTCGGCGAATCTGGCGGGGCGGTGAGTCGACGCGATCATGGGCGGATGCTATCCGGCCGGCCGGCCGCGGGCGCGCGAGCGTGGGTGGGGCTTGGTGCGGTCGCATGCTGGCCCGGGGTGGCCCTGGGCCAATAGGTTCCCTCCGGGGCCACCGCGGGCCAATAAAGAGCGCGGCCCCTACAGGCGTGCGTTGAGGTCGCCGGTGCGTGCGATGACCTGGAGGAGTGCGTCCGCGCGCTCGACGATGGGATTGCGGGCGGATCGCCCCGCAAGCTCGATCAGGGCCCACAGGTCGCTCGCATGGGCCAGCGTCAGCGGATCGTCGGCGAGTCCGGGTGTGGTCGCGACGAAGTGCTCGAGCACCGCCCGCCCCCACGGCGTGCCACGGTCGAAGCGCAACAGGTTGCCGAGGTCGGCGTACGGCGATCCGGCGTGGGCGTACTCCCAGTCGAGCAGCGCGGTCACCTCACCGGACGCCGGGTCGACCAGAATGTTCTTCGGATTGAAGTCGCTGTGCACGAGACACGTACGGTGCACCGTGTCGAGCAGGCCGTCGGCGGCGGCGCACATGTCACGGAGGGCCCGAAGCAGTCCGGGGTCCCAATGCCCGAGGGCTCCTCCGGCGTTGACGTGTTGGTCCAGCCACGACACGAGACCGTCGGCCGGTGCGTCGTCGCCGCTGAGCCGCAGGTCGGAGTCGATGAACGTCGCCGGCCGCATGAACGGGATGCCCGACAACGTCGTCAGCACCCCGGCAACCGACCGGGCCAGCCAGGCGGTGAAATCGGGCGGCGCCTGGGCGAGGACGTTGTCGAGCCGCTCCCCCGGCATGTAGCTGATCAGCAGGTGCGCCGGCGAGTCGGGAGCCGACGGGTCGGGTCGCCGCAGGTCGAGCACCTGCGGCACCGGGATCAGCCCGCGAACCAGGTGCAGCAGCGCCGCGTCGATCGCGGCCCTGTCGGGCTGCCGGCCGTACACACGCAGCACCGCGGGCTCACCCGGGCGCTCGACGAGGAAGGTCTCACCGCTGTACCCACCCGCGAGTGGACGCACCGAAAAGGCGCCTTCAACCGCGGCGGTGAGGTCGGGACGGGCCGTCATGGTCACAGCGAACTATAAGACGACGGATGCCGTTGATGCGTCACGCGACCCGGCCTTCCCAGCCGCTATGAGCCGGCATCGAGGTCGCAGAGTTCGACGGCGCCATCGGTCACGACGAACGCCTGTCCGTCGTGCAGACACCGATAGTCGAGGCGCTTCGCCGACAGGTGCGCCTCGGCCCGGTCGATCGCAGCCGACTCCGGGTGGTCGGATCGCCAGTGCGGCAGGATCCGGAACGAGATCAGGCCCATGCACGCGGGCTCGGCGTCGCTCGGATAGCCGTCCGGGATCGTGGTCGGCTCATCGACGAGATCAATGCCCGCGAGGTCAGGGCCGGCCACGACCGAGCCGGCAGAGTACCCGCCGTAGACGAAGGTCGGATCGGCCAGCCGGGCGGGTACGGTGTCGCCGAACCCGGACGCCACCATCGCCCGTGCCAGGACGAACGAGTTGCCGCCGACGACCCACACGAGATCGAGCGCGTCCAGCCGACCGCCCAAGGCATCGGCGTCGTCGAAGTAACGCCGCAGGTCGAGCTCCTCGCACGCGTACCCGAGCTCCTCCAGCGGACGGCGCTCCCGGTCGAGGACGCGGTCACGGGTCGGTCCGAACTCGTCCAGCGCGTTGAACACGATGCCAGCTCGTCCGGAGCCGTCGGACGGGCGCAGCGCACTCGGCCGCTGACCGTCGCCCAGGTACCAGGAGCTGAGAAACAGTCGCATCCGAGCGCCTCTACGACGGCTGTTGCGATCCGCGCAACGGGGGCAGCTCGGGCGGGCGTACCGGCGGCCGCTCGGCGAGGGCCTCCAACGCCAGATCGATCGCCGTGTCGAGCTGCGGGTCACGCCCGGTCGCCCGATCCTGGGGCGTCATGACGACCTCGATGTCGGGGTCGACGCCGTAGTTCTCGATGCCCCAGCCCGTGCCTTCGAACCAGAACGAGTACCGCGGCTGGGTCACCACGGTGCCGTCGACGAGCTTGTATCGCATGTCGATGCCGATGACGCCGCCCCAGGTACGGACGCCAACGACGGGGGCTATCTCGTATCCCTTGAGGGCAGCCGTGACGATGTCGCCGTCGGAACCCGCCCATTCGTCGGTCACCGCGACGATCGGGCCGCGCGGCGCGTCCAGCGGGTACGGCTCGGGCCGCATGTCGCGGGCGAGATCCCACCCGATGACCCGGCGGGCGAACCGCTCGACGACCAGCTGCGATGTGTAGCCGCCACCGTTTTCGCGCACGTCGAGAATGAGGCCGTCGCGGGCGACCTGGGTCCGCAGATCGCGATGCAGCTGCGCCCAGCCGAGCTCCATCATGTCGGGCACGTGGAGGTAGCCGAGCCGACCGTCGGACTTGTCCCGCACGTACGCCCGGCGCCCGGCCACCCAGTCGTGATAGCGCAGGGTCAACTCGTCATCGATCGGCGTCACGACGACTCGGCGGGTCTCTCCGCCGGCCGTTTCGACCGTGAGCTCGACCGGCTTGTCCACGGCACCGACCAGCAACGGCCCGGGGCCGACGACGGGATCGACCGGTCGACCGTCCACCGCGCGAATCGCGTCGCCGGCGCGGACTCCGACCCCCGGTGCCATCAAGGGCGAGCGGGCCCGGGGGTCGGACGACTCGCCTTCGATGATTCGCTCGATCCGCCAGTCGCCGTCGGCGTCGGGCCGAAGGTCGGCCCCGAGTAGCCCGACGCGGCGGTCGTGGTCGGGCTTGTCCTTCGGCGGCACGACGTACGCGTGGGAGGTGCCGAGCTCGCCCTGCACCTCCCACAGTAGGTCGACGAGGTCGTCGTGACTGCCGAGCCGGTCGACGATCGGGCGATAGCGGTCGAGCACGCCGGCCCAGTCGACGCCGCCCATGTCGGCACGCCAGTAGTGGTCCCGCATCAACCGGCCGGCCTCGTCATACGCCTGTGCCCATTCGGCTCCCGGCGCTGCGTCGACCCGTACCCGAGACAGGTCGACCTCGAACTGGTCGTCTTCACCACGCAGACCCGAGTCGCCCAGACCCTGCGGCGGACGAGGCTCGGTCGGGCGAACCTCGAGGGTGTCCTCGTCGTGTACGACCAGGCGCTTGCCGTCGCCGCTCACCTCGACGCCGTCAACGACCTCCGCGAGCACGTCGAGTCGCCGGCGACGCAGGTCGAACCGCTCGAGTGCCGGTCGCGGCGCGTCATCGTCCGAGCCGGACAAGTCGTCGCCGAGCTCACCCGTCGGCGGCTTGCGCAGCCAGACGACTCCGTCTCGGACGGCGCGCAGCCCGGAGTATCGGGCCGCCGGTACCGGGAACGGACGGATCCGCTGCTCGATTCCCTCGGGCTCGACGACCGTCTCCGGCACGTCCGTCGTTTCGGCTGCCTTCTTGGCGTCGCCCGTGGACTCGTCGGCGGCACGACCGGCCAACTCGGCGTCGAACGGCGACGGCGTCGTCGCGGTCAGCGGCACGAGGTACGGGCGGCATCCACTCGGAAAGCTCAGATCGAACACGTACGCATCGAGCATCGGGTCGAAGCTGCGGACCGACAAGAACGCCAGGTGCTTGCCGTCACGGGTAAACGTCGGCTCGAAGTCGGTGAAGCGCAGCGATGTCACGTCGACGATCTCGCCGTTGTCGACGCGGGCCAGCCGGATCTGTCGCAGCCCCGACAGGTCTCCTCCGATCCGGGTCAGGCCCGGCTGGGACCACGCGAGCCACACCGAGTCGGGTGAGAACGCCAGGCCACTGACGTCGCCGTCGCCGGACCGAGCGAGTTCGCGAACGGCGCCGCTGGCGGCATCGACGACAAGAAGCCGACCGTCGTGACTTGCCACGGCGAGCACCGAGCCGTCCGGGGCCGCGGCCAGGTCGAGCACCCGACCGAGCCGCCCGGACGCCAGCCGCTGTGCCGAGCCGTCCGAGCCCGGAGCCGGCGCGACGCCGATCGCGTCGTCGCCTTCGGCATCGGTCACCCACGCGACCCGATCCGACCCGAGATTGACCGGGAGCCGCGCTCGTACGCCACGCTCGGCCATCAACGCGCGGACCGGTCCGTCCCGATGGGTCAGCCAATGTACGGTGCCGCGCACCTCGATCACGCTGGCCCGTCCGGTGGCATCCGGTGCGTACGAGCCGAGGTATTTCGCGACGTCGACCGGCTCGTGCCGCCGGCCCGGGCGGCTGCTGCCGAGCGAGATCTCCAGCCGCCGCGGCTCCGACGTACCGGGCTCGTCGATCATCCAGAGCTCACCTGCGGTCTCGTAGACGATGCGGGTGCCGTCTGTGCTGGCGTGCCGTACGTAGAACTCGTGCGAGGTGAGCGCCGTCAGAGTTTGCTCGTCGCCATCGAGGGCGTACAGCTGCGCGACGCCGTCGTGGTCGGACACGACATGGATGCGGTCGCCCACCCACGTCGGCCACGACAGCGACGCTGCGTGGTCCGGCAGCAGCCGGTCGAACTCGCCGTCGCCGCGCCGGTCCAGCCAAAGCCGGGCGGCGGTGCCCCCGCGATAGCGCTTCCACCACGCCATGTCGCGCAGGTAGGCCGCCGGCGACGCGACGAGGACCTGTCCCGACGGTCCGAAGGCGACGTCGTTGACGATCCCGAACGGCAACGGCCGGCCCGGGCCGCCATCGAGCGGGAGCGCGTGCGCGATGCTACGGGCCCGGCCGCCTTGGCCCGCCGTGGTGACGGCGACAACCTCACCTTCCGGCGTCCAGCCGCGCGCGAGGGTGCGTTGCGCCCCCCAGTACGTCAGGCGCCTGCTGTCTCCGCCGTCAACCGGTGCGACGTAGACCTCCGGTGCGCCGTCTCGGGCACTCGTCCACGCCACCGTCGCTCCGTCCGGCGCGAAGTGCGGATAGCTCGCGGGCGACTGATCGGCCGACAACCGCCAGGCACGGCCACCGTCGATCGGGGCCAGCCATACGTCGTCCTCCGCTACGAAGGTCACGAGATCGCCGTGGACATGGGGAAAGCGCAGATAACCGTCGGGCATGCCGCAGACACTATCTCGGTTGATGGGCTCCGCCAGGTCGGCCGCGGCGGCGAGCCTGGAGTCCATCGCAGCGTTGGTCACGGCATGCGGCCGTCACTCCGCATGGCGCATTGACACTTCGCGAGGGCTCGGTATCGCGACGCGGCCGTCAGTGGGCGGCTTCGTGCCAGCTCCGACCGGTTCCCACCGAGACGTCCAGCGCAACCGTGAGATCCGTGGCGCCGGCCATCTCGGTGCGAACCAGCTCGGTCGCCTGCTCGAGCTCTCCGGGCGCGACCTCCAGCAGCAGCTCGTCGTGCACCTGGAGCAGCATCCGCGACGCGAGTCCGGCCCGGCGCAGCGCCTCGTGTACGCGAAGCATCGCCACCTTGATGATGTCGGCCGCGGACCCCTGGATCGGGGCGTTGAGCGCCATCCGCTCGGCCATCTGCCGCCGCTGCCGGTTGTCGCTGGTGAGGTCCGGCAGGTAGCGCCGCCGGCCCATGATCGTCTCGGTGAACGTGGTCCGACGAGCCTCGCCGACGACCCCGTGCAGGTAGTCACGGATGCCGCCGAAGCGCTCGAAGTATTCGTCCATCAGACCCTGCGCCTCGCGGGGCTCGATCCCGAGCTGCTGGGAGAGCCCGTACGACGACAGGCCGTAGGCGAGGCCGTAGTTCATCGCCTTGATCTTGCTCCGCATCTCACCGGTCACCTGCTCCGGCCGTACGTCGAACACCCGGGCCGCCGTGACGGCGTGGAAGTCCATGCCGGACTCGAAGGCCTCGATGATGTTGGCGTCCTCCGACAGATGCGCCATGATCCGCATCTCGATCTGACTGTAGTCGGCGGTCAGCAGCGTCTCGTAGCCGTCGCCCACGATGAACGCACCCCGGATCCGGCGGCCCGACTCGGTGCGGATCGGCACGTTTTGCAGGTTGGGGTCGGTCGACGCGAGCCGGCCGGTGGCGGCGACGGTCTGGATGAACGTTGTGTGGATCCGGCCGTCGTCGGCGATCGTCTTGCGCAACCCCTCGACGGTCGAGCGCAGCTTGCTGGCGTCGCGATGCGCCAGCAGGTGTTGTAGGAACGGATGCTCGGTCTTGGCATAGAGACCCTGCAGCGACTCGGCGTCGGTCGTGTAGCCGGTCTTGGTGCGCTTGGTCTTGGGCATGCCGAGCTCGTCGAACAGCACGACCTGCAACTGCTTCGGCGAGCCCAGGTTGATCTGCTTGCCGATGACGGCGTACGCCTCCTCAGCGGCCGTCCGGACATGCTCGGCGAACTCGTCCTCCAACTCGGCCAGGACATCGTCGTCGACGGCGATGCCTACCCGCTCCATGTCGGCGAGCACATCGACGAGGGGGAGCTCCACGTCGCGCATCAGGGCCGCGCCGCCACGCTGCTCAACCTCCGCCTCGAGCACCTCCGCCAGATCGACGGCGGCCCGCGCCCGGACCATGTCGGCCTCGGCGCTCGCGCCCTCCGCGACGTCGAGGGTCAGCTGGTCGCCGTCGGCCTCGTCGGGCAACTCTCGATGCAGATAGCGCAGGACCAGGTCGGCCAGGTCGTAGGAGCGCTGGTCCGGCCGGGCGAGATAGGCCGCGATGGCGGTGTCGCAGGCGACGCCCCGCAGGGTCCAACCCTGTGCCGCCAGCGCCTGCATCGGACCCTTCGCGTCGTGCAGGACCTTCGGCCGACCGGCATCGGCCAGCCACGCCGCGAGCGCCTGGTCGTCGTCGGGTGACATCGCAGGCACGTCGACCCACGCCGCCGGACCGTCGGGATGGGCGAGTCCGATGGCGTCGGCCCGACCCGTGCCGCGCCCCCACCAGCCTTTGACCGCGACGCCGAGGCGTTGTCCCTCGCCGCCGTGCTTGGCCAGCCATTCGGACAGCGCTCCGGCGGCCAGCCGCTCGCCTTCGACGCTGATTGCCGACTCGGCCTGCGGCTCCTCGACCGACAGGGTCTCGAACAGGCGGTCGCGGAGGACCCGAAACTCCAGGCTGTCGAAGACCTGGTGGATGGCGTCTCGGTCCCACGGCCGCATCTCGAGGTCGGCCGGCTTCAGGTCGAGCTCGAGGTCGCGTACCAACGCGTTGATCCGGCGATTGCGCAGCACGTCGGACAGGTGCTCGCGCAGCGAGTCACCCGCCTTGCCCTTGACCTGGTCGACCTGCGCGACCAGGCCGTCGAGCCCGTCGAACTGCCCGATCCACTTGGCCGCCGTCTTCGGGCCGACGCCGGGGACGCCGGGCAGATTGTCGCTGGTCTCGCCCACGAGAGCGGCGAGGTCCGGATAGCGCTCGGGCTGCACGCCGTACTTCTCGTCGACGGCTTCGGGGGTCATCCGTTTCAGCTCGGACACGCCGCGGATCGCGTAGAGCACGGTGGTTTTGCCCGTGACCAGCTGGAACGTGTCGCGGTCGCCGGTGCAGATCAGGACCTCGTAACCGTCGGCCTCGGCCTGGCTCGCCAGCGTGGCGATCACGTCGTCGGCTTCGTACCCCTCCTTCTCGACGCTCGGGATGTGCAGGGCGTCGAGGATCTCCTTGACCAGGGACACCTGGCCGCTGAACTCGGGCGGTGACTTGCTGCGATTGGCCTTGTAGTCGGCGTATTCGGCCAGCCGGAACGTCTCGCGCGACACGTCGAAGGCCACCGCGACGTGGGTCGGCTCCTCGTCGCGGAGCACGTTGATCAGCATCGACGTGAATCCGTAGACCGCGTTGGTGTGCTGCCCGGTCGTGGTGGAGAAGTTTTCGACGGGCAGCGCGAAAAATGCCCGATAGGCCACCGAGTGGCCGTCGATCAGGAGCAGTCGAGGTTGCTTGGCGTCACCCACGCCAGCGACTCTAACCGGCACTCCCGACATGCGCTTGGCGAGCCCGAGCGGCGACACTACGGCGCGACGGCATCCCGATGGCCGCGTCGCCGCAGTCGCCGGCGGGCCGCCACGAGCCGGCCGGCGCCGGCCGCCCGCAGACCGTCGACCCGACCTGCCGACAGCGGTACGACGGTCGCGCCGGTGAGACGAGCCCGCAGCGCGCCTACCGACACGCCACGGAGGACGGCCACCTGGCAGAAGCCGAGCCGGGCGAGGAAGCGATGGGCGTCCCGGCTACTGGCCGGAGTGGTCGCGAGCAGGTGCGCCGACTTGGTGTCCTCGGCCCACGAGGTCGCGGCGGTGAGCAACGCGGAGGCGATGCCGCGACGACGATGTCCCGGGCGGACGTGTAAGTGCGAGATGTGGATCGCCTGCGTGAGCTGGATCGGCGAGATCGGCGCGCGACGCAAGTGGAGAGCGCCGATGACCTTGCCGTCGGCCTCGGCCACCAAGAGCAGCTCGTCAGGGTCGTCGTCGACCCGCGCGATCGCCTCCGCGGCCTCCGCGTACGCCTCCGGCCGGGGCTTGGCGGCGGCGTCGCCCTCATCGTCGTCTGGAGTGGCGTCCTCCTGACTGGTGGCCTCGGTCCACACATCCACGAGGTCGCCGGCATCGGCCGGTCGAGCGACTCGTACCCCAACGACGGCACGCGCCACGGGCCCCGCTCCTTCGCGCATCAGGGCAGGATCCACCGCGGACCATGCCAAGACTGAACAGATTACTCCCGAGCGGCCGCTACGGCCGGACCAAGGTCGATTGTGCCCAACCATTCAAGCCCTTGGGAACCTGTCCACGAAAATCGACCGGTACGCCGGATACGCCAGTTCATACGGAACGAGACCCGCTGCCAGCATGGGTCTACCCAGCGTCACCGGCGAGCGCCGCGTGTGAACGAAGTGTTGCGATTCACCGTCGGGTGGGGCACGGCGGTCCCGCTGGGGTGCGAGGGCCGCTATGCTCCCCACCGCTGATCGGGGACGTCAGCATGGCAGGGTGGCACCGTCCACCGTGGAGCCAACGGACGGGAGTCGTACGTGCGCCAGCCCCTCATCCGCGCGTTCGGGGTGCTCGCCGCGACCGTTGTCGCAGCCCTGGCCGGCGGGATCGCGCCGTCGACCGCGGAGACGCCGACTGTCCAGGACGACAAGGTCCACATCGTCGGCAAACTCACCGACACGCGAACAGACCCGCCAAGCCCGGTCAAGGGCGTGCTCATTCAGGTCTTCGACGAGCAGGACAATCTCGTGGGCGAGGACCGCAGCAACCCCCAGGGCCGCTTCGACATCGTCCTGGGCGAGAGCATCGACGTCCTCGGCAACACCTATACCGCACGGCTCGACGACGGAACCCTTCCCGAGGACTCGTACCTCACCGACCCGGACGACGTCGAACGCAACTTCGAGGTCATCACTGACACCAACCAGACCATCAACTACGACATCGGGCCGGACATCTTCACCGAAGACCCGTGGTACGACCAGGCGCTCAACCTGGGCCGCAGCGGGCTCGTGCTGGGCCTGCTGCTCGCACTGGCGTCACTGGGCCTCTCGATGGTGTTCGGCACCACCGGTCTGACGAACTTCTCGCACGGTGAATTGTTCACCTTCGGCGCTCTGGTCGCCTACTACTTCGACTCGACGGTCGGCCTCCCCGTGATCCTCGCCGCGGTGATATCGGTCGTGCTGTCCGGCGTCTTCGGGTGGGCGCAGGACACCGGCATCTGGCGCCCGCTCCGACGACGGGGGACGAGCATCGTCGCGATGATGATCATCAGCATCGGCTTCGGACTGTCGCTGCGCAACATCTACCAGTACTTCGCCGGTGGCAGCGCCTTCAATTACACCCAGTACACGACGGTCGAGCCGTGGAGCATCGGACCCCTCGACCTCACGCCGAAGGAAGTCATCGTCGCCATCATCTGCGTCGTCGTCCTCATCGGCGTCTCGCTCGCGGTGACCAGGACCCGGCTCGGCAAGGCGATTCGCGCGGTCGCGGACAACCCGGCGCTGGCGGCTTCGTC
>JBKOYM010000048.1:0-13213 GCA_046725375.1 Actinomycetota bacterium | reverse complement strand
CGTGGGCTCGGAGATGTGTATAAGAGACAGGGCGCTGGGCGGCGGCGCTTGGGCGTTCGGCCGCCGCGACGGGCTGCGTCGATCCGACACCGGTCGCGCCTAGAGCGACCACCAGACCGGCGGTCGCGGTCGCGCGCGGTCGGATCATGGCCGACACGCTAGCCGCTCGCCCGAGGATCAGGCAGTTTTGACCCGCTCATCGTGAGTATTGCGTCATCAACTGGGCCGAAGTCCGTCTCATCAGTACTCGACCTTTAGGGCGAACCGGGATGGTCCCGGTCTAGTGACATCGGAGATGGTCATGATGAACAGCACTGTCGACATGGTGCGTGGCGAATTCGTCGAGGAGGGGACCGGTGATGGCAGCGACTCCGAGACACAAGTAACGGCGTTGTACGGCGAGGGAGTGCCGACGGCCGAGTCGTACGTCGACGACATGCCGATCGAGTGGTCACGCGACGAGACGGGCGCGGGGCCGCCGCTCGACGAATCCTGACGATCCACCGCAGTTGGCCCGCCGATCCGCCGCAGTTGGCCCGCTGATCCGCCGCAGTTGGTCCGCCGATCCGCCGCAGTTGGCCCGCTGATCCGCCGCAGTTGCCGGCGAGGCCGCCGCTATACGGTGGTCTGCTCGCACCCGGTCGCTTCGCGGCGGCAGCCGGACCGGTCCGGACGTTCCCACGTCGCGCAGCGTGGCCTTCACATTGGTGCGCGAGAAGTCGGACTCGAGATCCGCGACGACCCCGAACTACCCGAGGGCGTACCCGAGGTCACGCCCGCTGACCGACCACGAGGCGAACCGTCCCGACTCGAGGTGGGCAAGCTCGATCAAGTCGCTCCGAACCCGCCGTGCGAGCATGACGCGCGTGGAGAAACAACCGGCGATCGAGCTGGATGATGTCGGCGTCACGCGATCCGGGAGGCGGGTGCTCGACCACCTGAGCGCGTCCATCGCCGGTGACCGGATCACAGCCGTCGCCGGACCGTCCGGCAGCGGCAAGACCACGCTGTTGCGGCTGATCAACCGGCTGTCAGTGCCGGACTCCGGCGTCGTGCGCTACCGAGGCGTCGACGTCGCCGGCATCGATCCGCTCGCCCTGCGCCGGCGGGTCGGCATGGTGTTCCAGCGGCCGACAGCGTTCCCAGGTACGGTGCGCGACAACCTCCGCGAGGCGGCGCCGGATCGCGACGGCGCGTACGCCACCGCCATGAAGCAGGCGGCCCTCGACCCATCGATGATCGACCGCGATACGGCGCAGCTGTCCGGCGGCGAACTGCAGCGGGTGTGCCTGGCGCGCACGCTCGTGACCGAACCCGAGGCGCTGCTGCTGGACGAGCCGACGTCGAGCCTGGACGACGCGGCCGCCGAGCTGTTCGAGGCCGCGGCCCGGTCGCTGGTCGGCTCCGGTACGACGATCGTGTGGGTGACGCATAACCGGGCGCAGTTGGAGCGGGTGGCCGACGACGTACTCGAGCTCAGGAGGCAGCCATGATCACGTGGGTAGGCCTGGCGGCGTCGGTGCTGCTGGTCGGTGTCGCCATCGGCGTGTCGATGCTGTTGCGGCTCCGGCTGGAGCGCGAGCTGATCGTCGCGTCGGTACGGATGGCGATCCAACTCGCGCTGGTCGGCGGCGTACTCACGCTGGTGATCGCCGACGGTCGCTCGATCTGGTGGTCATGGCTGTGGGTCGCCGCGATGGTGGGGTATGCCTCGGACGTTGCGGCTCGACGAGCGCCGCAGGTGCCAGGGCTGCGATGGCTCGCCTTGTGCGCGTTCGGCGTGGGGGCGGTCGTGACGATGGGAGTGCTGTTCGGGCTCGACGTGTTCCCGGTCGACGGCCGTACGGTCGTGCCGCTGGCCGGAATGATGGTGGGCAACTCGATGACGGCCACGGTGCTCGCCGGGCGCAGAGTCGTCGAGGAGATCGGCGACAAGCGCGACGAGGTCGAGGCCCGCCTCGCACTCGGTCGGGACGCTCGGGCCGCATCGCGTCCGTACGTCCGAGCCGCCCTGCGATCGGCACTGACGCCGCAGATCGAGACGACCAAGGCGACCGGGTTGGTGTTCCTGCCGGGCGCGATGACCGGGCTGATCCTGGCAGGCGTCGATCCGGCCGACGCCGTCAAGGTGCAAGCCGTCGTGATGTTCCTCGTCCTCGCCGCAGCTGCGATGACGACCACGGTGGTGGCGCTCGGCGCCGCGAGCCGCCTGTTCACTGCCGACCACCGGCTCCGCCTCGTGGACGATCCGTCACTCAGACAGTAACGATCCGCCACTCGGACACCGACCACCCGTCACTCGGGTCCTGCCTAACTGACGGATGGTCACTGTCCGAGTGACGGATCGCGCTCCCGATACGCTGGCCCGTGTGACTATCCGGCTGTACGACACCGCCACGCGCGAGGTCCGCGACTTCGAGCCTCTGCGGCCCGGCCAGGTCGGGATCTACCACTGTGGCCTGACCGTGCAGGGCCCACCGCACATCGGCCACATCCGCAAGGAGGTCGTGTTCGACGTCCTGCGGCGCTGGTTCGAATACCGCGGCTACGACGTGACATTGGTCGCCAACATCACCGACATCGACGACCGCGTACTCGCCAAGGAGGCCGAGGAGCACCGGCCCTGGTGGAGCATCGCGTACGCCAACGAGCGCACCCTGCACGAGGCGTACTCCGCGCTCGGCTGCCTGCCGCCGACATACGAGCCGCGTGCCACCGGGCACATCCCCGAGATGATCGAGCTGATCAACGAGCTGATCGTCAAGGGCCACGCGTACGTCGCCCCCGACGGATCCGGCGACGTCTACTTCGACGTGCGGTCGTGGCCGGCGTACGGCGAGCTGTCCAACCAGCGCATCGACGACATGGCGCCGGCGTCCGACGCCGACCCGAGGGGCAAGCGCGACCCGCGCGACTTCGCGCTGTGGAAGGGTTTCAAGAAGGGTGAGGAGCCCGAGACGGCGGCATGGCCGGCGCCATGGGGGCTCGGCCGACCGGGATGGCATCTCGAGTGCTCGGCGATGGCCGGCAAGTACCTCGGCGACGAGTTCGACATCCACGGCGGCGGACTCGACCTGCGATTCCCGCATCACGAAAACGAGCAGGCGCAGTCTCGTGCCGCCGGGCGGCCGTTCGCGCGGCTGTGGATGCACAACGCGATGGTCAACCTCACCGGCGAGAAGATGAGCAAGTCGGTCGGCAACTTCCTGCTCGTCCACGAGATGGTCAAGCGGGTGCGCGCGATCGACCTGCGGCACTACCTGCTCGCGCCGCACTACCGGTCGATCATCGAGTACTCCGAGGAGTCGCTGGCCGAGTCGTCGAACGGCTTCAAGCGGATCGAGGGGTACGTCGAGCGCGCCACCGAGATCACCGGCGGTGTCGACCCGGACGACGGTATGGCGTGCGCCGACTTCGAGATCGCGATGGACGACGACCTCGGTGTGCCGGCGGCGCTGGCGGCGTTGCACGAGGTCGTACGCGAGGGCAACAAGCTGCTCGCCGACGGTGACTCGGCCGCACTGCGGGGCAACCTCGCCTCGGTCCGTCGGATGCTCGGCGTACTCGGACTCGACCCGCTCGCGGAGCCGTGGGCCGACACGCGGTCCGGCGATGCCGACCTGAGGGACACTGTCGACGCGCTCGTGTCCGGGCTCGTGACCCAGCGCGAGGACGCCCGTGCCCGCAAGGACTTCGCCGCCGCCGACGCGATTCGCAATGTCCTGCGCGAGGCCGGAGTCGAGGTCGAGGACACACCGTCCGGTCCGCGTTGGACGGTCGGCCGCTAGTGCCAGGCAACAGCCGTCGCCGCGGCGCGGTCAAGAAGTCCGGCAAGGGCAACCCGACCGCCGGATCCGGTGGGAGGCGCCGACGCGGGCTCGAGGGCAAGGGACCGACGCCGAAGGCCAAGGACCGCACGGGTCATCCGGCGCAGCGGCGAGCCAAGCAGGCCGCTGCCCGACGCGAACGAGAACAGCGCGACCGCAAGACGAGCGCCGGTGATGAGTGGGTAGCGGGCCGCAACGCCGTCGTCGAGGCGCTGCGGGCCGGGGTGCCGGCACAGTCGGTCTACGTCGCCGAGGGGACCGAGCGTGACGACCGGCTGCGGGAGACGTTTCGGCTGGCGGCCGAGCAGCGGCTCGCGATCACCGAGGTAACTCGGGCCGAGCTCGACCGGATGACGGGCGGAACGGTGCATCAGGGGCTGGCGATCAAGGTGCCGGCGTACGACTACCCGCATCCCGACGATCTGGCGCAGGCCGCGACCGACGCAGGGGAGCCCCCGCTGATCGTGGCGCTGGACGGCGTGACCGATCCGCGCAACCTCGGTGCTGTCGTACGGTCGGCGTCCGGGTTCGGAGCGCACGGCGTCGTCGTACCCGAACGGCGGGCCGCCGGCATGACAGCGGCCGCCTGGAAGACATCCGCCGGTGCCGCGGCCCGAGTGCCAGTGGCGCGGGCGACCAACCTGACGCGCCAGCTCAAGGCGTACGCCGAGTCCGGACTGATGATCGCGGGGCTTGCCGCCGACGGAGAGGTGGCGCTGCCCGACCTCGACCTGGCCGACGGGCCGCTGGTGCTTGTGATCGGCGCCGAGGGCAAGGGCCTGTCGCGGCTGGTGTCGGAGACCTGCGACGTACGGGTGGCGATCCCGATGGCGTCCGAGCTCGAGTCGCTCAACGCCGGCGTCGCGGCCGGCATCGCCCTGTACGAGATCGCCCGCCGCCGCGCGACCCGGCCCTGACGGCGATACGCCACTCGTGGCGCGCCCGTACGTCACTTGTGGCGCGCCGATACGCCACGAGTGACGTATCGGCGGGGACGGTTACTCGTCGCAGCCGGTGAAGCGGGCGTTGGCCCAGTCGGAGTGGTCGTGTCCGTTGCTCCCGAGCGGGTCGACGAACAACGTCACCCGGGCGGCACCCGTCACGTCCACCTCGGCCTGGTCGACGGTGTTGCCGGTGATGGTGACCGAGCGCCACTTCTCGACCTCGTCGGTCAGCACCGCGAACTGGACGTTGCCCGCCCTGTCCTCGGCATCCAGACCGACGGTCGCCTTGAAGGTTGTGCAGCCGGCCGGTAGGTCGACCGTCACGCGGGACAGCGCGTGTACGCCGAGCCCCTTCGCGTACGACGTCTCGCCAACGATGATCGTGTGCCCGTCCCCGCCGGCGTTCTCGCCGTTGGACATGTCGCGCTCCGGTGGGCCCCAGCCGTTGATCGCCTCGACGAACGGCAGGTCGCTGACATAGACGACGCCGGGCTCTGGTGGTGGCGGCGGTGGTGGCGGCGCACCGATCGCGCGAACGCCGTGCAAGGTCCGCGTCTCGCCGCCGGTCGTGACGTCGGCGCTGACGCGCATCAGTGCAGCCTCGGACAGCGACCGCCCGGACGGCGCCGTCACGCGCCAGGTCGCGGCCGCGGAGTCCGACGACACCGGCTCGACCTGCCAGCCAGTCGGCGCCGTCAGGGTCCAGCCGGAGGCGCTGGCCGCACCAGACCCTGGCGGGACCGTGACGCTCGCCGTGACGGTGTCGGTCTCGCCGTCGCCGAGTACCGACGGGCCGTCTACCGCCAGCGACACCGGCGTCGACATGGCGTACTTCGCCGCGTCGTACGAGGGTGACGCCACCGTCGGTACCGACAGCGATGTCCGTACGTTGCCCTCGGGCACCAGGCTCACTCCGGTCGGCTGCGTGCCGTCGTCGCTCCACACCGCCATTGCGATGGTGTTGCCGCCCTGGTGGTCGAGGATGCCCTGCGGGATGACGAAGGCCCGCTGCGGTCCGATGTCGGCGACGAACTGCCCGAGGTTCCAGCCGTTGACGAAGATCAGCGCCCGATAGTGGCCGCCGAGCTCGTCGAACGTGAGCGACAGCGGGACGTCCTGGTCGACCGGCAGATCGAGATCGACGTTGGTGCGGTACCAGGTCAGTCCCGGCTCACCAGCCGAAGCCGGCAGCGTCGCCGTCGCCCAGTCGCCGTCTGGGTAGCCCGGCAGCGTCCAGCCGGCTCGCTCGCCGAACAGGCCGCCGTTGTTCTGCGGTCCGCGGACCGTGTCGAACAGGTCCTCGCCGCCGCGCGCGCCCTGGATCCGCCAGGTCGGCGTCGCCCCACTGCCCTTGACGGTCGCGCCGCGTAGGCCGCGCGGCTCCTTATGGCCGTCGTTGGAGCCGCCGTCCTCGTTGTGGCCCATGTTGCGGACCAGGACGCTGACGACGTTGTCCTCGCCGGGCCGCAGCGACTCGGCGGGGAACGGCACCGTCCCGGTCACCGTCGAGCCGGTGGCGGACGACCGGACCGTGCCGAGGTTGTCGCCGTTGAGCCAGACCCCGACGAACCCGGCGCCACCGGTCCCGGCCCGCAGGTCGATCCCGGTCTCCTGGCCAGTCGCGCGGAAGTGGCCGCGGTACCAGACGTCGCCGTAGTGGTAGCCGTACTCGTCGGCGTACAGCACCGGCAGGGTGTCGGGCCGGGTCGGGATCGTCGTGGTCATGTGGTCGACGATCGTCCAGCCCGAGTCGTCGAACCCGGGTTGTGCCTCGGGCGCTCCGGCGTGAGTACGCCAGGTGCTCAGCCGGATCGGGTCGACCGGTGCCGGTCCGTCGACGTCGAACGCGTACGTCTGATCGTCGGTGCGCACGAACCGCTTGGCCTTGCCGTTCCAGACGATCCGCTGCACCCACGGCGGCGCCCATACCTCGAGCTTCTCGTCGGTGTCGGCGTCTCCGCGCAGGGTCAGGGTGCCGTCGGCGGTGAGCTGGGCGTCGCGGAGCAGCGAGCCGCCGCGTACGAGGATCCGCCCGGCCGACGTGTCTGCCTTCCAGAAGTCGTTGACCGTGTCGCTGTCGACCAGCAGGAGGTCGAGCGCCCGATGGCCGCCACCCCCGATGCGTACTCGGGCGATGCCGTCGCCGGTGTAGTCGAGCCGGAGGTCGCCGCGTTCGGCGTCCCAGGTCACGTCGACATCACCCTCGCGTACGTCGACCCGTGGCTCGGAGTCGTAGCGCAGCACCGTCTCGCCGTCCTCGCCGGGACGCGTGTGCAGCACGGCGACGTCCCGGTCGACCGTCGGGAAGTGGGTGAAGATCTCCGACGTGGAGTAGACCAGATGCTGGTCGTCCATGTCGTAGTTGGCGACCAGCAGCTTGAAGTCCTGGCCGTCGACGGTGATCGCGGTGCCGGGCTGCTGGGGCACGGTGTACGCGCCGTCCGGCGTGTCGAGGTCGATCGTCGTCTGCTCGGTTGTCCGGCTGCTCACGCTCTCGTGGCGTACGGACGCAAGCAGCATGCCGGTGTCGGGGTTGCGGTCGCCCGAGACGTGCAGGGCCGGGTTGGAATGCGGGAGCTGCTCGGGCAGGTTGTCCAGGGCTCGCAGGTCCTTCACCGCATCGACGAAGTAGCCCTGCTGCTTGACCACCGGCACCTTGAACGTCTGCTGCCGCGCCTCGTCGAACGCGGCGTGGTAGTCGTACGACGTGTAGACCCGAACCGGGTCGGCCTGCCAGCCCCAGTTGGTCCCGCCGAACAGCATGTAGAGGTTTTGGACCGTGAAGTGGTTGTCGATGTTGTTGCCGTACGAGATGCGCTCCAGCTCGGTGCCGTACTGCGGTCGGGCGTCGTCGTAAAGAGCGCCGCCCCACGGCTGGAACCAACCGCCCTGGAACTCCGCCCAGATGAACGGCCGGTCGCCGACGCCGCAGCGATCCGGCTCGAACGACGTGCCGTCGCGGAGGAACTCGTAGTTGGTCGCCGAGACGCCCGGGTACGTGTCGGTCGCGTAGAGGTCCGGGGCGCCGGTGCCACAGGCCCAGCGCAGCTCGCGGCCCTTGTCGTTGTGCATCAGCGGGACGGTGATGCCGTCGGCGCGGGCTGCCGCCTTCAGCTCCTCCATGTACGTCGCGGCCGACGTGCCGCTTCGGTCGTACTCGTTCTCGATCTGGTAGAGCACGACCGAGCCGCCGCCGTCGGTGAGCTGGTGCTGGGCGATGATCGCGTTGACGTGGTCGTACCACTCTTCCCATGCGGCCTGGTAGTCGTCGGCGTCGCTGCGAGCCCGGCCCTGCACGGTCTGCAGCCAGCCGGGGAAGCCGCCGGAGTCGACCTCGGCGTTGATGTACGGTCCGGGCCGGGCGATCACGTACAGGCCGACGTCCTCGGCGATGTCGAGCAGCCGGTCGATGTCACGGACGCCGGTGAAGTCGTAGACGCCGGGCTTGGGCGAGTGGTAGGCCCAGCTGAAGTAGAAGGACACCGAGTTGAAGCCGTTGGCCTTGAACTTCTCCAGCACATCGCGCCACAGACCTGGGCTCGGCAGCCGGAAGTAGTGGAACTCGCCGGACCACAGATACTGGCGCTCCCCGTCGATCTTGAGGGAGTACTTGTCGTAGCTGATCTCGTGTGGAGTGCCGTCGCCGAAGCGCAGCGGTGCCGCGGCATCGTCGGGGGCAGCCGCGTTGGCGGTCGTTGACGCGGCGGGCGGGTCGTCGGCGTGGGCCGGGATGATCGCGGTCAAGGTGGCGGTGACCAAGGCGAGGATCGCGGCGAACGCGGACAGTCGGCGGATTGCGGGACGTGGCGCATCGACGGGCATGAGTCGGCCTTCCCTGCCGGTGCGGCGTCACCGGCAGTACGGCGGAAGCCCGAGCGCTCCACCACCTGAAGTTTCGTTATCGAAAGCATATGTAGCTCTTCGGCTTTCGATATGTCAAGGTCAGGGGACGTGTCTTCGGGCGGAGGGGCGCGGAGCTCAGACGGCGTCACCAGGCGCCGCCCAGTCGGGCAGCTCCGCCACGGTCAGCTCGGTCTCGCCCGCCGACAGGTCGTCGAGGACGTCCGGCGGCGCCGTCGAGTCGGTGATCAGCAAGTCGACGTCGGACAGCTGGCAGATCCGGGCCCGCGAGACCGCTCCGATCTTGGATCCGTCGGCGACAACCACACGGCGCCGGGCGGCGGCCAGCATGCGCTGCTTCACGGCCACCTCGGGGAGGTTGACATTGGTGATGCCAGCCGCCGGGTCGACACCGTTGCAGCTGATGATGGCCAGGTCCGCGTGCAGTCGGTCCAGCAGCAGGTCGGCCAGCGGGTCGACGAGCGAGTGTTGGAGCGGACGGAGCGTCCCGCCGGTGAGGATGACGGTGAACCGGGGAATCTGCGGCTCTAGCTCCATCGCCACGGTGAGACCGCTGGTCACCACGGTGACGTCGGTGAGGCCGTCGCGCTGCGCCAGCGCGCGGGCAATCGCCGTCGTCGTGGTGCCGACGTCGAGGATGACCGTGGAACTGCTCTCGACGAGCTGAGCGGCGGCGTCGGCCACCGCGGCCTTCTCCGCAGCCTGCGCGCTGGTCGTCTCCTCCAGCGGCCGCTCGGAACGCAGCCATCGGCTGGCCATCGCGCCGCCGCGTACTCGGCGCACGATCCCGCGCTCGGCAAGACGGTCGACGTCGGACCGGGCCGTGACCGTCGACACCTCGAAGCGGGTTGCGATCTCAGTAATCCGCACGAAACCCTTGATGGCGACCAGGTCGGCGATGGCCCGCCGTCGGCCGGTCGTACCCTGCGATGCATCCTCCACGGCCACACAGCGTACGAGGCTCCGCCATACGCCACTCGTGACGTACCGGCGCGCCACGAGTGACGTATAGCGGATCCGGATGGGTTATGGCGTGGCGCGGCGTACGAAGACGCTTGCCGGATCATCGGCATGCGGCATCGACCACAGCGGCAGGAAGTCGGCGCCGTCCACGGCGAGACCCTCGTAGTCACCGGTGAAGAACCCACGGGCGACCGGCGCCTGGCCCATGTCGAACGTCGCATCGGTCAGCCGTACCTCGTTGCCCCAGTTGGCCGGATCGGCGCAGGCGGTCGGTGTCGTGGGGTGGCAGTGCGCGAGGAACGCGTCGGTGCCCAGCAGGTCCCGGTCGGCCGGGTTGTTACGGAAGTCGTAGTAGCTGACTCCGATCGTGCCGTCCGAGCCCACGTTGACCATGGGCGTAAACGCCTGCTGGTTGCCGAGCGTGATGGTGGTCGGCGTCTGGTTCACCTTGATCGGCGTCGACCACGTCAGACCGCCGTCCAGCGACTGCGAAAACGCGATGCTGCTGCGCGGGCCGAAGCGGCTGTCCTGCCACACGGTGTACAGCGCGCCGGTCGTGGGGTCGACGGCGACCTCGGCGTTGATGTCGCCGGTACGCACTGGCTGGCCGTCGTCCGGGTCGACCACGATGCCGCGCCGGAAGTCGGAGATGGTGATCTCCTTCTTCGTCCACGTCGCGCCGTGGTCACCGGAGCGAATGAGGGCGATGGTCAGCCCTCGGGTTCCGTGCCGGTTGCTTTGGCGGATCAGCGTGAACACGTCGACGAGCTCGCCGTCGAACGTCGCGTTGTCCGGAAGCACGGCGATGACGTTGCCGATGGTTTGCTGGAGCGCGGTGGTAGGCGAGATCTGCCGAGCCGGCTCCCACGTGTCCCCGCCATCGGTCGTACGCGCGAACCAGATCGGGCCCTGGAACGCCCTGGAGTTCTCGAACGGGTTCTGGTTCGGCGTCTCGCCCAGCGGCGAGACCAGCCGGTCCCACACCGCGTACGCGAAGTCGGAGTCGTTCGGGTCCGCGGTCAGGCTGTTCTTGTCGTTGAGCACGTTGGGGTTGTCGTCGCGGCGCAGCGTGATCGGGTCCTGCCAGGTGACGCCGCCGTCCGTCGACCGCATCACCAGCATGGCGTTCGAGCTCGCGTTGACGAACCCACCGGAGTTGGGGTCGTTGACGACCGACAGACTCATCAGGTACGCCGTCCCATCCGGGGCGAACGACAGCCACGGGTCGGAGCCGCGCTCGTACCCACCGGCGTCGGCGGCCGGACCGCCGGTACACACCGTCGACTTGGTGTTGGCGTTCAGAGTCCAGGTCCGACCGCCGTTGAAGCTGGAGGCGGTGACCAGGCCCTGCGCGCCGCCGTCGGAGTAGCGATCCTGCTGCCAGGCGGCGATGACGTTGTCGGGGTTGTCGGGGTTGACCGCGACGTACGGCTCGACCTCGCTGTTCTCGAAGATCGTGCCGGTCTGCGGCCCGTCAAGCGTGCAGCCGGCGATCGGACTGGCGCCGGAGACCTGGACCAACGGTTCGGTCACCAGCGGGCCGGCCGCCGCGAACGGCAGTACCACGAAGGGCGTGGCCACCAGCGTGGCGGCGGACAGAATTCGACGTCTTTTCGTCCACATGATCCCTCCCTAGGTCACGGTCACCGGCCTAGTCCGGATGGCCCGTCATCGGTAGGGCCGATCGGTCCGATCGAGCCAATCAGGCACGGATGCGACTATTCGAAACCTCGGCGGACGAGAGAGCGTCGTGTTAGCCGCGGAGGGTGTGGTCGACCAGGGCGCGGAGCTCGGCGTACGCGCGCGAGTCGCTGATCCCGATCCGTCGGGTGATGCCGCCGCGTTGGATGTCGAGCATCGTCTGCGTCGCGACATCGGCGACGAAATGAGCGTGTACCTTGCGGAACTCGCCCGCGCGTACGCCCTCGCTGATCAGCGTCCGCACGCGCTCGGCGGCGAGGTCGGTGTTGCGTTCGTACACCTCGCGCGCCGGCGTAAACGCCGCCACGTCGTCGAGAAACTCCGCGCTCACCGGCGACAGCGCCCTCGCTACCGCATCGAGGTAGGTGCCGACCCGATCGCCGACCTGTGCCTTGGCCACCGCAGCCTCGACATCGCCGGTCGCGTCGCGGAAGAACTGCCGCACCGCGAGGACGACGAGCTCGCTCTTGCTCGGCGCCAGCTGATAGAGCGTCGACTTCGAGCACCGAAGCTCGCGGGCGAGGTCCTCGACCGTCAGATCGGCGAAGCCGTGCGCCAGAAGAAAGGCGGTGAGCCGGTCGCGGAGGTTGGCGTGTCGGTCGTTGAGCATGGCGTCTCAGCTTAGATGAGTACGTCAGATGAGTACGCTGCCCAGTACTGAAGTACGCTATTCAGTACTGAGCCGGACCTCGCTGTCGATGGAGATCCCATGCCCGTGGACCGACTGCTGCCAACCTCCGAGGCCTACGACCTGCTCGAGCTGACCCGCGAGCTGGTCGCCAAGGAGCTGGTGCCGCGCGCCTCCGACGACGAGGCCGCCGGCCGCTTTCCGCGCGACGTGTTCGCCACGCTCGGCGCCTCCGGCCTGCTGGCGCTGCCGTACCCGGAGGAGTACGGCGGCGGCGCACAGCCGTACGAGGTCTATCTCCAGATGCTGGAAGAGATCGCCTCCGGCTGGTTCTCCGTCGGCGTCGGGACGAGCGTCCACACGCTGTCGGCGTTCGGCATCGCGCACGCCGGCTCCGAGGAGCAGCGCGCTCGGTTGCTGCCGGACGTGCTCGACGGCGAGCGGCTCGGCGCCTACTGCCTGTCCGAGCCGCAGGCTGGTTCCGACGTCGCCGGCATGACGACCCGAGCGGTTCGCGACGACGACGCGTACATCATCAACGGCGTCAAGGCGTGGATCACCCATGGCGGCGAGGCCGACTTCTACCTGCTTTTCGCGCGGACCGGCGCCGATCGGACCAAGGGGATCAGCGCGTTCTACGTGCCGGCCGACACGCCTGGGATGTCGTTCGGTTCGCCGGAGCGCAAGATGGGCATGACCGCGTCGACGACGACGCAGGTGATCTTCGAGGACGCGCGGCTGCCGCTCGACTATCGGCTCGGCGACGAGGGCGTCGGCATGCGGCTCGCGTTGTCGGCCCTCGACTCGGGGCGACTCGGCATCGCGGCGTGTGCGACCGGCTTGGCGCAGGCGGCACTCGATGTCGCGGTCGAGTACGCGGGGGAGCGGGAGCAGTTCGGTCGACCGATCGGCGAGTTTCAGGGGATGCAGTTCATGCTGGCCGACCTGGCCGCCGCCGTGGAGTCGGCTCGGGCGACCTACCTGTACGCGGCTCGGCTGCGCGACGCCGGTCGGCCGTTCGGGCGACAGGCATCGGTTGCCAAGCTGACGTGCACCGACGCCGCGATGCGGGTGACGACCGACGCGGTGCAGGTGCTCGGCGGATACGGCTACACCCGAGACTTCCCGGTCGAGCGGTACATGCGGGAGGCGAAGGTGGCGCAGATCTTCGAGGGCACCAATCAGATCCAGCGGCTCATCATCGGGCGCGGTCTGCTGGGGTCGATTTAGGCGGGGGACTGGGGAAGGGTGCGCCAATCGCGTTTTGGCGCAGGGGTCCCCCGCGCCAA
>JBKOYM010000136.1:0-4733 GCA_046725375.1 Actinomycetota bacterium | reverse complement strand
TGATCGGCACGGTCCACACCCGCGACTACATCGACGCGGTGTCCCGGGTCACGTCCGCGCACGACCACGACTTTCGGCACGGCCTGGGCACCGAGGACAACCCGACCTTCGCCGACATGCACAAGGCGTCGGCGCATGTCGTCGGCGCCAGCGTCGAGGCCGCCCGCCGGGTCTGGACCGGCGAGGCGTTGCATGCGGCGAACATCGCCGGCGGACTGCATCACGCGATGCCGGACCATGCCAGCGGCTTTTGTGTCTACAACGACGTGGCGGTCGCGATCCAATGGCTGCTCGACGAGGGGGCCGAGCGGATCGCCTACGTCGATGTCGACGTGCATCACGGCGACGGGGTACAGGCGGTGTTCTACGACGATCCTCGGGTGTTGACGATCAGCCTGCACGAGTCGCCGCAGACGCTGTTTCCCGGCACCGGTCTCCCGACCGAGTCCGGCGGGTCCCATGCCGAGGGCAGCGCGGTCAACGTCGCTCTCCCACCGGGCACGGCCGACGCCGATTGGCTGCGCGCCTTCTTTGCCGTCGTTCCGCCGCTGGTCAGCGAGTTCGATCCCGACCTGATGGTGACCCAGCACGGTTGCGACTCACATAGCGAGGATCCGTTGGCCCATCTGCAGCTCAGCGTCGACGGCCAGCGGGCGTCCTATCTCGCCCTGCACGATCTGGCGCACAAGCATTGCGAGGGGCGGTGGGTCGCCACCGGAGGCGGCGGCTACGCGCTCGTCGACGTGGTGCCGCGGGCCTGGACGCACCTGCTCGCGACCGTGGCGGGCGAACCGCTCGACCCCGAGACGGTCGTCCCAGAGGGTTGGCAGGACCACGTACGATCGCTCATCGGCCGGCCCGGACCGGCCCGGATGACCGACGACAAGTCGGCGGAGTTTCGCGATTGGAGTGGCGGCTACGACCCGGGAAGCGCGCTCGACCGGGCGATCGTCGCGACCCGCTCGGCGGTGTTTCCCCTGCACGGGCTCGACCCGATCCCGTGAGCCGTCGCGCCGGCGAACGGGGTCGGTAGCTCCCACTCCAGCCGGTCTGCGACCTGCGATCGGTGCCCCTCCTCGACCGCCTTTGGCCTCGTCATCGGCGCATTCCGGACCCTCGACTTGGACTCAAGACTTTCCCATTCGCCCCAACAGGCACTACTCTCACGCCAGTACACGTACTCTTTCATCACCGGAGGGAAGCCGGGCGGGGTGCGGAGAGTGGGAAGAACGGTGTGCCATGGCCTCGTCGAGTAGGCAGGACGGCAACGTATCCGAAGTCAAGTTCCTCACGGTCGCTGAGGTGGCTTCAACGATGCGGGTGTCGAAGATGACCGTGTACCGGCTGGTGCACAGTGGCGCGCTGGAGGCGGTGCGGGTCGGTCGGTCGTTCCGAGTACCCGAGCGCGCAGTTCAGGAATACCTTCGCAAGTCCTACTTCCAGGCCGGTTGACCGGCCACGTCGGCTTTCGGACCCGCTACGGATACCCTGAAGCGTCTGGCTGCCGCCTGATCTCGTACCAGTGAAGGGTGAACCGTGGGTTCGGTCGTCAAGAAGCGCCGCAAGCGCATGTCGAAGAAAAAGCACCGCAAGCTGCTCAAGAAAACGCGCGTGCAGCGCCGCCGCCTGGGCAAGTAGCGCTCGCGACACATACTGTCGGCCGTAACGACACACACACGGCGGCGATGGTCCGAAATCGCGGATCGGTAGGGGACGACATGGGTCGGGTTGCGCTGGTCACCGGAGTCTCGAGCGACCTCGGTGCAGGTACCGCAAGCGGCCTGGCCGCCGATCCCGAAGTCGACAAGGTCGTCGGCATCGACGTCGTGCCGCCCCGCAGCCAGCTCGAGGGCGTGAAGTTCGTCCGGGCCGACATCCGCAATCCCGTCGTCGGCAAGATCCTCGCCGTCGAGGAGGTCGACACCGTTGTCCACCTCGCGGTCCGGCCGACCTCCCGACGCGGCGCTCGCTCGTCGATGAAGGAGACCAACGTCATCGGCACGATGCAACTGCTCGCCGCCTGTCAGCGGGCCGCCGGCGTCCGCAAGCTGGTGCTCAAGTCGTCGACCGAGGTCTACGGCGCGTCGCCGCGTGATCCGGCGATGTTCACCGAGGACATGGGGCCGCGGCGGACGCCGCGCAGTGGCTATGCCAAGGACACCGTCGAGGTCGAGGGTTACGTTCGCGGTCTGGCGCGGCGCCGGCCCGACGTGTTGATCACGACCCTGCGGATGGCGCGGCTGCTCAGCGCCCGCATGGAGTCGCCGCTCGGCAACTACCTGCGGATGCCGGTGATCCCGACGGTCCTCGGCTTCGACCCGCGGCTGCAGGTGCTCCACGACGAGGATGCGCTGGCCGTGATGCGCCACGCCGTCGTCAATGACGTCGCCGGCACGTTCAACGTCGCGGGGCCGGGCATCGTGATGCTCTCACAGGCGATCCGCAGGCTCGGCCGGCCGACCCTGCCGGTGCCGCCGTTCGGTCTGTCGGCGATGGGCCAGATCATCGCCCGCACCGTACGCGTCGACATCCCACCCGACCTGGTCGACTTCCTGACCTATGGTCGTGGTGTCGACACGACAGCACTGGCCGACTCGTTCGGCTATCAACTCCGGCACACGACGGGCGAGACGCTGGCGGAGTTCGCGGCGTCGATCCCACCCGGTGCCCTGCGGTCCGACCGGATCCGGGGTGTCGAGGCTCGGCTCGGGGCACTGGCCGGGATCGGAGGTGACCGTGAATAACTCGAAACCGGACGCCACCAACGTGATCCCGCTCGGGGTCCGTGGCCGACCGGGCCGGGGCGGTCGTGACACCCCGTCCGCGGCAGCCCGATCGCTGTCAGGGGCGCGGCGCCGGACGAAGCTTCCGCCCGAGTCAGCATCCGGGCCCCGGCTGGCGCCCCAGCCGTCTGACCGAGACGATCCGTCACGTGAGGCCACGTCATCGGCGCCGTTGCCTCCAAGCGACCCTTCGGCGTCGGCGGATGAGCGGGCCACACGTGAACGATCGTCGTCTCGGGCTCGGGCGGGCGTGCCAGTCTCCGAGATAGTGGCTGCTCTTGTTAGCGCCGCGCAACAGGTGTTCGGAGACGATTGGGAGCGGCGCGCGGCCGAGCTGATGGCGTTCCTGCGGCGCCGGCTGACCGGCGACTACGAGGTCGACGAGTTCGGTTTCGACCCCGAGCTGACCAGCCGGTTCCTCGCGACGGCTTTACGGCCGATCGCCGAGAAGTGGTTCCGGATCGAGGTCCGCGGCATCGACAACATCCCAGCCGACGGTGGTGCGCTCGTCGTCTCCAACCATTCGGGCACGATCCCGATGGACACGCTAATGACGATCCTGACGGTGCACGACCACGCCGGACGCAACCTGCGTGCACTCGGCGCCGACTTGGTGTTCACGATGCCGTTCATGTCGGAGCTCGCCCGCAAGGGTGGCGCGACCCTGGCCTGCAACGCCGACGCCGAGCGGCTGTTGTCGCAAGGCGAGCTGGTCGGCGTCTGGCCCGAGGGATTCAAGGGCATCGGCAAGCCGTACTCGGAGCGCTACAAGCTGCAGCGATTCGGTCGCGGCGGATTCGTCTCGGCGGCGATGCGGACCGGCGTACCGATCGTGCCGTGCTCGCTCGTGGGCGCCGAGGAGATCTACCCGCTGATCGGCAACATCCCGTTGCTGGCCCGACTGCTCGGTGTGCCCTACGTCCCCATCACGCCGTTCTTCCCGCTGCTCGGTCCGTTGGGTCTCGTACCGTTGCCGAGCAAGTGGCTGATCGAGTTCGGCGAGCCGATCCGTACCGACGCCTACTCCAACGGCGCGGCCGACGACCCGATGTTGGTCTTCAACGTCACCGACCAGGTCCGCGAGACGATCCAGCAGACGCTGCACAGCTTGCTCGTCGCCCGCCAGCGGGTCTTCTTCTGAGTACGCCGGCAGCTCGCTGGCGGCTGGCGTCGGTTTCCCATGAGCTCATGGGAAACCTCACCAACCACGGGTTGCAGCCCATGAGGAGTGACAAGCTCCCGTGATGAGTGCGGGGGCTGCCGTCTGAGTACGCCGGCAGCTCAGGCCCGCTCGACGGTTGGGCCGACGTACAGCGACGCGGGCCGGATGATCTTGCCGACCGCAGCCTGCTCGACGGCGTGGGCGCACCACCCCACGATCCGGCTGACCGCGAACGTCGGCGTGAACATCTCACGTGGCAGCCCGAGCGTCGCCATCACGACGCCGGCGTAGTACTCGACGTTGCTCGGCAGCGGCCGGTCCGGCTTGAGCTCGGCCAGCGTGTCGAGGATCGCCGCCTCGACCTCGACCGCCCGCTCGACCAGTTCGCCACCGAGTCCGAGGGCGACCTCCCGGAGCAGGGTCGACCGAGGATCGGGCGCCCGATAGACCGCGTGGCCGAATCCCATGATCCGGCGCCCGGCGGCGATCTCCGATCGGACGTAGTCGGCGGCTCGATCCGCGGTGCCGATCGCGTCGAGTGCGTCGAGCGCCCGACTCGGTGCGCCACCGTGCAGCGGACCGGCCAGCGCTCCCAGCGCGGCGACGATGACATCGGCGAGGTCGGCACCGGTCGACGCCACCACCCGGGCGGTGAACGTGGACGCGTTGAAGCCGTGGTCGATCGTCAGGATGAGGTACTGCTCGAGCGCCCGGACCGCTGCTGCGGTCGGCCGCTGGCCGGTCGTCTCGTAGAGATAGCTCGCCGCGTGTCCGAGCGACCGGTCGGG
>JBKOYM010000036.1:0-10907 GCA_046725375.1 Actinomycetota bacterium | reverse complement strand
TTCGACTCGATGCTGACCAAGCTGACCTGCCGGGGCCGCGACTTCGCGACCGCAGTCGAGCGGGCGTCCCGAGCCGTCATGGAGTTCCGGATCCGCGGGGTCGCGACCAACATCCCGTTCTTGCACGCGCTGCTGACCGATCCGGACTTCCGAGCGGGTCGGCTCTCGACCTCATTCATCGACCGGCATCCGGACCTCCTGACATCGCCGGGGTCGGCCGACCGGGGTACGCGGCTGCTCAGCTACCTCGCCGATGTCACCGTCAACAAGCCGCACGGTCGGGCTCCGGCCTCGGTCGACCCGGTGACCAAGCTGCCGCCGATCGATCGCGACGCCGAGCCGCCGACCGGGTCGCGCCAACGGCTGCTCGATCTCGGACCGGAGGAGTTTGCCCGGACGCTCCGAGCGCAGGACGCGGTCGCCGTGACCGAGACGACCTTCCGCGACGCGCATCAGTCGCTGCTTGCCACCCGACTGCGTACGCGCGACCTCGTCACCGTCGCGGGTCACGTCGCCCGGATGACACCGGAGCTGCTGTCGCTCGAGATGTGGGGCGGCGCGACGTACGACGTGGCGCTGCGTTTCCTGCACGAGGACCCCTGGGATCGGCTCGCGGCGATCCGCGACGAGGTGCCCAACGTCTGCCTCCAGATGCTGCTGCGGGGGCGCAACACGGTCGGATACACGCCGTACCCGACGCAGGTGACCGAGGCATTCGTCGCCGAAGCCGCCGCGACTGGGATCGACATCTTCCGCATCTTCGACGCGCTCAACGACGTCGATCAGATGCGGCCGGCGATCGAGGCGGTGCGGGCCACGGACACCGCAATCGCGGAGGTCGCCCTCTGCTACACCGGCGACCTCTCCGACCCGAACGAGCGGCTCTACACACTCGACTACTACCTCCGGCTGGCCGAGCGCATCGTCGACGCCGGGGCGCACGTACTCGCGATCAAGGACATGGCCGGACTGCTTCGCGTGCCGGCGGCCCAGACTCTCGTGACGGCGCTGCGCGAGCGGTTCGACCTGCCGGTGCATCTGCACACCCACGACACGGCCGGCGGCCAGCTCGCGACGCTGACGGCGGCGATCGACGCCGGTGTGGACGCCGTCGACGCCGCGTCGGCCGCCCTTGCGGGAACGACGAGCCAGCCGGCGCTGTCAGCCCTCGTCGCGGCGACCGACCAATCGCCGCGGCAGACCGGCCTCGACCTCGCGGCGACCTGCGCCCTCGAACCGTACTGGGAGGCGGTGCGCCGGCTGTACGCCCCGTTCGAGTCGGCTCCCCCGGGCCCGACCGGCCGGGTGTACACGCACGAGATCCCCGGCGGCCAGCTGTCCAACCTGCGCCAGCAGGCGATCGCCTTGGGCCTCGGCGAGAAGTTCGAGCAGATCGAGGACATGTACGCCGCGGCCAACGCGATCCTCGGCAACATCGTCAAGGTCACGCCGTCGAGCAAGGTGGTCGGCGACCTGGCGCTGCATCTGGTCGCGGTCGGGGCGACGCCGGAGGAGTTCGAGTCGGAGCCCCGCAAGTTCGACGTGCCCGACTCGGTCGTGGGCTTCCTGTCCGGCGAGCTCGGCGACCCGCCCGGCGGCTGGCCGGAGCCGTTCCGCACGAAGGCGCTCGAAGGCCGCAAGCCGAAGGCCTCGGTGCACAATCTTTCGGCCGACGATCTCGCCGGTCTCCGTGACGACCGTCGAACGACGCTCAACCGGCTGCTGTTTCCGGGACCGGCCCGCGAGTTCGACGACTCGCAGACCCAGTACGGCGACCTGTCCGTACTGCCGACGCAGGCGTTCCTCTACGGACTCGAAGCCGATCGCGAGCAGTACGTCGTGATCGAGGAAGGCAAGATGCTCATCATCGGTCTGGAAGCGGTGAGCGACGCCGACGAACGCGGCTTCCGAACGGTGATGTGCACGCTCAACGGGCAACTTCGCCCAGTGACGACGCGCGACCGCTCGATCTCGTCAACCGCGCCGGCGGCCGAGCGGGCCGACCGCAACAACCCCGACCACGTGGGCGCACCATACGACGGAGTCGTGACTCCGGCCGTGGCCGTCGGTGACGAGGTCAAGGCCGGCGACGTCGTGGCAACCATCGAGGCGATGAAGATGGAGGCGTCGATCACGGCTCCGCACGCGGGCACCGTCGAGCGCCTCGTCGTCGAACAGAGCCGCCAGTGCGAGGGCGGCGATCTGGTCGTGGTGCTGGGGTCGCGCGGCTGACCATCGTGGCCCCGATCCGGTTTCGCGCACATCGACGTCATCCGATGGCGGACGCCTGACGCAGATGTGCGCGAAATCGAGTCGGCGGGCCGGGTCGTACGCTAGGCGCGGAGCGTGACCGCGATGGTGTACCGCCTGCTCGCCGACGGGGTGGTGGTCGTGCACGCGTCGTACCTGGCGTTCCTGGTCCTTGGCGGGTTCCTGGCCTGGCGCTGGCGTTGGGTCATGTGGGCGCACTTGATTGCGGTCGCGTGGGCGATCCCGATCGTCGTCACCGACGCGTTTCCCTGCCCCTTCACCGAGTCGGAGAAGTGGCTGCTCGAAAAGGCGGGCGAGGAACCATACAGCGGCGGCTTCATCGAGCACTACCTCGACGGGCGGGTCTGGCCCGAGAACGACACCTGGGTCGCGGAGATCACGGCCTTCAGCCTGGTCGCGATCTCGTACGTCGGCCTCGCCGTCCGGCGCCATCGACGCGAGCGGACGCCAGCCTAGACGCTACCGCCGCTGTCGGAGGATCCGCTGCTCGAGATACCACGAGAAGTAGCCGCGATAGCGCGCCTGCAACTCGGGCCGCTGCCAGTCGCGCCCGTCGATCGTTCCCCGACAGCTCGGACGCCCGCACGCGCACTCCATGGCGCCGTCATAGTCGTCGAAGAGCGCGTAGTCGGTCGTCAGCTCCTCGTCCGCATCGATGTCGCGCATCGCCACCATGACGATGTTGCCGCCGAACCCGACGTTGGGCTCGCACGAGTGGTTGAGAAACAGCATGACCGACTCGTACTCGTCGTCGGTCAGCGCGGCGAGGTGCAGGCCGTCGGTGATCTGAACCTCCGATAGCCGCAGCCGTTCGGGGAGCGCGCCCAACACCTCCGTCGTCACGAGGTGGCCGCCCTTGACTGCGACCACCTCGCCCGCGGAGATCGGCGCAACCGCGACCAGCCCACGGCCCTCGATGGCGCTGGCGACTCCCTTGCGTACCTTGGGCGAGATCCACGACGAAACCATCGGCCCGATTCTGGCAGCGGTCCGATCGGGACGTGACGCATGCACCACGCTTGTCGAGTCTGTGGTGCATCCGTCACGTCCCGATGGGGTCAGGCGATGGCATGCGTCGCCTAGCGGTAGCGGCGGGCGACGTTGTCCTTGTCCGACGGGCCGGGCTGCCACGAGGCGATCCACGGCCCGGTGCCCTCGGAGACGTCGACGACACCGGCCTCGAGCCAGGTGTACGCATCGCCCAGTGTCTGCTTGGCGATCCGCCGGTCGACGTCGTCGGTGTTGCTCCAGAGCCGCTCGAACAGCTCCTCGACCCGCAGTCGGGCCTGCCGGCAAAACGCATCGGCCAACTCGTACGCCGCCTCGCCCTGCGCCTTCTCGGCATCGGTCTCGGCGTCGGAACGCAACATCTCGGCCCGCGAGCAGGCCGCCGCCATCGCGAACAGCTCGGCCCCGATGTCGACGATCCGACCGAGAAATCCCTGACGGTATTCGAGCTTGGCCTGCCACCGACTCATGCCGTAGAACGTCTGCCGAGCGAGCTTGCGGGAGGATCGCTCGACGTACCGAAGATGCTTCGAGAGCGCGCCGAACTCGGCGTACGCACCAGGCCGACTGCCCTTGCCGGCGACGAGCTTCGGCAGCCAGGTGGCGTAAAAACCGCTGGCCTTCGCGGCGGCCTTCGCCTTCTGCCCGAACCCCGCATCCGGGTTCGCGAGGTCGCCGGCCGCCTTGAGATGCGCGTCGACCGCCTCGCGAGCGATCAGCAACTGCATGATCTCGGTCGAGCCCTCGAAGATGCGGTTGATCCGCAAGTCGCGTAGCACCTGCTCGGCCGGCACGGCTCGCTCACCCCGAGCCGCGAGCGAGTCGGCCGTCTCGTATCCTCTCCCTCCTCGGATCTGCACCAGCTCGTCCGCGATCTTCCAGGCCATCTCACTGGCCCACAGCTTCGCCAGCGCCGCCTCGATCCGGATGTCCTTGGTGCCCGCGTCGGCCAGCTGCGCGGACAGGTCGAGCACGGACTCGAGCCCGTACGTCGTCGCCGCAATGAACGACACCTTCTCGGCCACCGCCGCATGCTCGCCGACCGGCCTGCCCCACTGCACCCGGGCCGCCGACCACTCGCGGGCGATCTTGAGACACCACTTGCCTGCCGCCGTGCACATCGCCGGGATCGACAGGCGACCCGTGTTGAGTGTCGTCAGGGCGATCTTGAGTCCCTCGCCCTCCTTGCCGAGGCGGTTCTCGGCCGGCACCCGTACCCGATGGAACCGCGTGACGCCGTTTTCGAGGCCCTTCAGACCCATGAACTCGTTGCGATTTTCGACCGTGATGCCGTCGGAGTCGGTCTCGACGACGAACGCGGTGATGCCGCCGCGACCGCCGTCGTGCTTGGGCACTTGGGCCATGACGACCACGAGCTCGGCGATGACGCCGTTGGTCGTCCAGAGCTTGACGCCGTCGAGCAAGTACGCCTCGCCGTCGTCGGTCGGAGTCGCCGTCGACGCCATCCGAGCCGGGTCGGAGCCGACGTCGGGTTCGGTCAGCAGGAACGCTGTGACGGCTCCCTCGGCGCACCGAGGCAGGAAGCGCCGCTTCTGCTCTTCGGTGCCGAACCGCTTCACCGGCTCCGGGACGCCGATCGACTGATGCGCCGACAGCAGTGCGCCGATCGTGGGATGTACCGAGCCCGCCATCATGAGGGCCTTGCCGTAGTACGCCATCGGCAGGCCGAGCCCGCCGTACTCCTCGGGGATCTTGAGCCCGAAGCAGCCGAGGTCGGCGAAGCCCTGCACGTACTCGTCGGGGACCTTCGCCTCCCGTTCGATGCGGTGGCCGTCGAGCGACTCGCAGTACGCCTGGAGCTTGGCGAGGAACGCCTCGCCGCGGGCGACGTCGTCCGGGCTCGGGCGCGGATGCGGATGGATCAGGTCGAGGTCGAACCGGCCGAGGTAGAGCTTCTTGGCGAAGCTGGGCCGGCTCCAATCGGTCTCGCGGGCGGCCTCGGCGACCTCGCGGGCCTGGCGTTCGGTCACATCGGTGCGCATGGCGATCCTCTCCGATGGGTTACTCACCAGTGTTACTCACGAGTAGGCCCCTCGTGAAGGGGCTGGCCGGAACCCGAGACCGCCGAGTGGCGCAAAATCCCCGCGCCCGCGCCTTCTGGGCGGCAACCGTGCGCCACTCGGCGGGGCCGATCGGTGACAAGATAGGGACATGAGCGCCGCGACCAGCTTGGCATCTGTCGGAGAGTCCCAACTCGAGGAGGCTCGGCGATCGTCCAACGGCCGCGCCTCGACCACGCTGCATCACGGGCATCGGCTGCATCAGACCCTGCTCGCCCTCACCAGCGGTACTCGGCTCGCGGAGCACCAAAGCCCCGGCGACGCCACCGTGCTGTGCCTGCGCGGCCGGATCGCCCTCAACACCGGCGCCGAGAGCGTGACCGTACCGGAAGGCACCCTCGTCCATGTGCCCGCCCGCCGACACGACCTCGTCGCCAACGAAGACTCCATCGTCGTCCTGACCGTCGCCCGCTAGTGAGTACGGCGCGGGCGCGGGTCGATCGGCAGACCGTCGACCTGTCCGCGTACCCCGATCTCGTCGTGATCTACCTCGGCATGCGAGTACACAACTGGCGTGGCCTTCGCAAGCTCCTCGTCACCGGTCGCCAGATCCGAGCCGGCGTCCAGGCCGCGCCGGACGGATTGCTGCTGCACGACGACCTGCTGTTTTCGCTGCTGCCTCCGCATGCCGGCAAGCGGCAGTACTGGCGCGACCTCGACTCGCTCGAACGCTGGACCCGGGAACTGCCGCACCAACAGTGGTGGCGCGAGTTTCTCCGCGACTCGAGCGGCACCGGCTTCTGGCACGAGACGTACTTCGCACGCGGCGGGATCGAGGCGGTGTACGACGACGTCGGCAAGCCGCTCGGCATGATGCGATTCGCCCCGGTGCAGCCGGCGCGCGGGCGGATGTTCGGCGCCCGTGGACGGCTCGGACTCGGGGAATCGCACGTACCTGCGGTCGTGCCGGAGGAGTCGCTGCCCGAGTGAGGCGGATCGGCGGGCCAACTGGGGCGGATCGGCGGGCCAACTCGGGCGGATCGCCGGGCCAACCAACGAGGGGCGGATCGCCGAGCGTCAGGGGAGGGTGGCGAGCCAGGTGTCGTCGGTGCTGATGGTGACGAGCCGCTGCGTCGCCCGGGTGAGCACGACGTACAGGGTCCGCCAGCCCGACTCCGACTCGGCCGTGATCTCGGTCGGCTCGACCACGACCACGCCATCGAACTCGAGACCCTTGCTCGCCAGGCCGTCGAGGACGCTGACCCGCCTGCCGACCGGGTCCGAGGCGAGCCAGTCGGCCACCTCCGTACGCTGCGCCACCGGCGTCACCACCGTCACGGTGCCCTCAACCGCGGCCGTGACGTCGCGTACCGCCGCGATGACCGCCTCGCGCAGTCCGGCCGGCTCCGCGACGGGCCGGTGCTCCGGATCGACACCGGTGCGGCGCACCGCCTCCGGCAGGTCCGGCGATTCGACGGCGACTCGCGCCACCCGCGCGGCCAACTCGAAGACCTCGGCCGAGTTCCGGTAGTTGGTCGACAGCCGAAAGGCATGCTCGGGCTTGTCGCGCAACGCCTCGGCCCGCGCCCGCGCCGACTCCGCGGGATACGGCCAGGCCGACTGCGCGGGGTCGCCGACGACGGTCCAGCTGGCATAGCGACCGCGACGGCCGAGCATCCGCCACTGCATCGGGGACAGATCCTGTGCCTCGTCGACGAGGAGGTGCGCGTACATGTCGTCCTCGGTACGTCGGGTCGACCGCAGCGCCGCGTCGTCGCGTTCGAAGCTCATCAACTGCCGCGGCTGCCCGTCGGTACCGTCGGAGCCCGACTCCTCCGGCAGGTCGCCGAGCAGATAGCGCAGCTCGTCGATGAGCGGCACGTCCTCGGTCGTCGGGTCGTCAAGCACCGACCAGGTCGCGGCGAGCAACTCGACCTCGGAACACTCCAGGACCCCCTCCGCATACCGCCGGAGCCGGTCGGCATCGTGCAGCCAGCCCCACACCTCGACGGCATCGAGCGCCGGCCACCACGCGTCCACGAACGCCTCGAACTCCCGTTCGCCGGAGACTCGGCGTGCGAAGTCGTCGGGACCGTCCTCAAGCCCACGCCCGCCGGTCACCTGCGGCCAGAGCGCGTCGATCAGCGCATGCTCGGCGCGCGCCCGGGCCCGATTGTGCTTGTGCCCCGAGAGCACCTGCCGCCGGATCCGCCGCAGGGTCGGCTCATCGAGTCGGAGCACGTTGTCGCGATAGAACCAGCGGAACTCGGTCGGCGCCTCCGGCGGCACGGACCGCACCACCCGGGTCAACATGCGACGCATCCGCGCCGATCCCTTGATCGCGGCCACGTCGGCCCGATCGTGTCGGGTCGCGCTGACCCCGTCGACGACCTCGCCGAGCGAACGCAGCGTCACGCTGGTCTCGCCGAGGCTCGGCAGCACCCGGTCGATGTAACGCATGAAGACCCCGGACGGCCCGACGACGAGGACGCCACCGGACTCGAAGCGGCGCCGGTCGACGTAGAGCAGGTACGCGGCCCGATGCAGGGCGACGACGGTCTTGCCCGTGCCGGGGCCGCCGCTGATCGTTGTGACGCCGCGACTCGGAGCCCGGATCGCCTCGTCCTGCTCCTTCTGGATGGTGGCGACGACCGAGTGCATGTGGGCGTCTCGGGCCCGACTGATCTGGGCCAGCAGCGCACCCTCGCCGACGACGGCCAGCCCCTCCGGCGCGACGTCGGGGTCGAGCAGTTCGTCCTCGATCGTCTCGACCGTCTGACCCTTGCAGTGCAGGACTCGACGGCGAACGACGCCGGCCGGCTCCTGGGCGGTCGCCTGGTAAAACACGCTGGCTGCCGGCGCCCGCCAGTCGACGAGCAGCACCTCGCGTTCGGCGTCCCGCAGGCCGATCCGACCGATGTAGCGGGTGTCGCCGTCGACCAGGTCCAGGCGACCGAACACCAGCCCCTCGTGCGCCGCGTCGAGCGTGGCGATCCGCCTGGCGGCTTGGTAGACCATGGCGTCACGCTCGACGAGTCCGCCCTCGTGGCCGAGCCGACCGCGTCCGTGGCCCTCGACGGCGAGCGCTTTCGCCTGCTCGGCAGCCTCGTCGAGTCGCCGGTATACGACGTCGACGAAGGCCTGCTCACCGGCGATCTCGCGGGCGAGCGTCGAATCGAGTTGGGTGGTGGGTCCGGCGGCGCTGTCCGACACCGTTCTCCTCACGAGCTGGGCATGGGCGAACGATCTAGTTTACCGGCGTACGACCGGCGCCGGGTCAGCGTTCGTTGGCCGGACCCGTGCTGTCACGTACGACGAGCTCGGTCGGGAGCACGACGCGTCGGCCGCCGAGCTCGCCGCCGGCCCCGACGTCCGCGATGGCCGTTGTCAGGGCGGATGCCGTCTCACGCCCCTTGACGAGCAGGTCCTGCCGGACCGTCGTGAGGGACGGCCGGAGCCGTCGCGCCAGCGGACTGTCGTCGTAACCGACGACTGACAGCTCGTCGGGCACCCGGATCCCCAGGCTGTCGCCGGCACGCATCACGCCGTACGCGACAAGGTCCGAGATCGCGAGGACGGCCGTCGGACGAGAGGGCGCGTGAAGGAGTGGACGGACACGATCTTGCACCGCTTCGGCGTCCCACCCGGGGACGCTGATCACCTTCCAGCGGGCGCCGCCCTTGCCGAGCGTCTCGGTCCAACCCGCGAACCGTTCCCGCTCCACATGATTGCCTGAGACCGGCTGCGGGTGGCCGTAGGTATCCGAGCCGCTGTCGAGCCCGGTCGTGACCACGACGACTTGGCGATGCCCGAGCTCGACGAGATGTCGCGCCGCTGCCTCGGCACCGCCGCGGTCGTCGATGTTGATGTGGATCTGCCCAGCGACCGGCTCCTCGTCGACGAACACGAGAGGTAGCCCGCGTCGCCGAAGCCATCCGGTGGCAGCGAGGTTCGGGTCGCAGGAGTAGATCACGGCCCCATCCATCGCGACGTCTCGGGCGGAGTTGACATCATCGCGTCCCGAGGAGTGCAGCAGGGTGAGCGCGAGTCCGGTCGGGGCGAGCTCCTCGGCGATCGCGCCGAGAAATCCGGTGGCGACCTCGTCCGCGAACGCGTCCCTCGGCGATTCGGTCAACAGGATCCCGACAGCACCGCTGGTGCCGCGCGCGAGTGCTCTGGCGGCCGGATCGGGTCCGACGTAGCCGAGTTCGTCCGCAGCCGCGAGGATCTTCACGCGCAACGTACTCGACAGCTGGTCGGGGCGGGAAAAGGCGTTCGACACCGTCATCCGGCTGACGCCGACCCGATCCGCGATCGTCTGCAGCGTCACGCGACCCACCGCATCACCCGACCCTTCACGTGGCCAGCGTAACGACGGTAGTGGAGCCGTCACCGGGCCTCGCACATGGGCGGCGGCTCGATGGTGTCGGCCGTACGGCGCAGCCCCCGAGCGATCAGCAGCCGCGTACGAGCGGTCCTGGTCGGAGACGTCGACGGCTCCGGGTCAGGTACGACCGGCGCATCCGGCAACGCGCTCTCGGCGGTTCGGGCGACGCCGCTTCTCGAGAGTCCCGAGGCGATGGGGAGGTACGACATGAAAGGTCCCTTCTGACTTCTGTACCGGTACAGTAGCAGGATTCTCTGTACCGGTCAAGAAGACGCCACTCGCTCGCCGATCTCGGAGGGCCGTACGGCTGACGGTCGGAGGTCAGATCCGCCCGATGCGGTTTGCGCCCGTACGCACCACCGAAGGTCGCCGGCATGGTGCGCATGGGCGCGAGACAGTGGCTGGCGATCGCCCTCAGCGGTCGCGTTTTTCGAGGAACGCGCTCATCGCGGCGATCGCCTCCTCGGACCCGAACAGCCGGGCCGACTGGCGTACGACGTTTTCGCCGAGCTCGTCGATCGAATGAACCAGGCGGCGATTGAGCAGCGCTTTGGTCTCACGGAGTCCCTGCGCACTCGCCTTGTGCCACGCGTCGACGATCGCGCCGACCGTCTCATCGAGCTGGTCGGCCGGGACCGACTTGGTGATCAGCCCGATCCGTTCGGCCTCGGTGGCGTCGAAGGTGTCGGCCGTGAGGAAATACCGAGCGGCGGCCCGATCGGTCAGTCGCGGCAACACCGACAGGGAGATGGCCGCCGGCGCGAGGGCGAGTCGGACCTCGGTGAACGCGTACGACACGGTGTCCGCACTGATCGCGACGTCGCAGGCGGCGACAATGCCGAGGCCACCGGCTCGCACCGGTCCATGCACCCGAGCGATCACGGGCTTGTCGAGCGTGGCGATCTTGCGCTGCAACGCGACGAGGCGACGGGCACCCTTCTCCATGTTGCCGCTCGCGGCCTCCGACATGTCGGCACCAGCGCAGAAGACCGGCCCGTCGGCGCGGATGACGACCGCGCGTACCGACTCGTCGAGGTCCGCCGTGTCGAGGCTCGTCATCAGCTGCCGCTGCAGAGCGCGGCTGATCGCATTGCGGTTGTGCTGACTGTCGAGGGTGATCGTGGCCGTCGCGACGCCTTCCTCATCTGCACGGATGTCGAGATGGACGAGCTCGGGCTGGTCGTTCATGGTCGCATCGTCTCGCAGTCGGGGTCAGGGGC
>JBKOYM010000017.1:0-11222 GCA_046725375.1 Actinomycetota bacterium | reverse complement strand
CAACGACAACGGCAAGCGGGTGTCGGACACCGCGAAGAACAGCAACACCAAGCGCGCGGACAAGCGCAACGAGAAATCGGAGACCGCCTCCGATCGCCGGGCCGGCGGTCAGTGACCCCTTCGTCCTGAGCGCTACCCATCGGAAGCGGTGGGTGTCGCGGGTTGATCCCCTGCCGATACGATCCGGCGAGGTGTGGGAGCAGCGCGTGGCATGGTTCGTGGCATGAAATGGAGAGGACCAGGGATGCTGGACGAGTCTGGAGGGACCCGCCACCGAACTCCTGACGGCTGATGGTGCCTGGAGTAGCCGGGGAGGACTGCTCTGGGGGTCAACGGGTCGCCGGTTCAAATCCGGCCAGCCCGACCATGCGAGAAGAGCCCCGATCCGGCGTCTGCGCGGAATAGGGGCTGGATCGCGGCACGCCGGTGATCGCCTTGTCGGTGGCCGGCTACCGGACCTACGACCTGCGGTCCGACCGTGGTTCCCGGTTGACTGTCGATCTCCGAGAAATTGAGCTTCTCGTTGCACCGCGTTGACGGGGCCGTTTGGCGGCGGTTGAATTAGTTGGTTCGCTTACCCGCCGGGCCGGTCGTTTGGCCATGACGGGACTCGGGGACACCCAGCGGAAGGGGTCGCCATGTCCCGGTCACGGCTTGCCGCGTTGGTCGCTCTGGTCACGTCACTCGTCTTGGTATCGCCACCGGCTGCGTCGATCGCGACGTCAACGTCCCGTGCTCCGGGAACGGTGGACGAGTACCGACCGGTGCGTGGCCCCTCTGCGCCTGCGGAGTACCGGTTCGTGCAGAAGACCATGCCGGGTGAGCCGCTGCCGAGGCACGCGTACGCTAAGGCAGCCGAGCAGGCTCTGGCCATGCCGCACACCGACGGTTCGTGGGCGCTGGTAGGCCCGACCAACATCGGCGGTCGGGTCACCGCACTCACCCTCGACGAGCATGCGAAGGACGTCGTTTATGCGGCGGCCGCGAGCGGTGGTGTCTGGAAGAGCACCGACGCCGGCCAGACGTTCGCGACGGCGTGGCCGGACGACGGCACCCAGGCGATGGGGGCGCTGGCGACCGGACCAGACGGAACGCTGTACGCCGGGACGGGCGAGGTCAATCCGGGTGGCGGCAGCCTTACCTACGGCGGCACCGGGCTGTATGCGTCCACGAACGGCGGTGGGAGCTGGACCCATCTCGGTTTGACCGACTCCGGTGCGATCGGGGCCATCGCCGTCGATCCGGACGATCCGGACCGGATCTTCGTGGCGGCGGCTGGCTCACTGTTCAACCCGGGCGGAGACCGCGGCGTCTACCGCTCGACGGACGGGGGAGTGACCTGGACCCGGGTACTGGCTGGAGCCAACGACTTCACCGGCGCGACCGAAGTGATGATGGATCCGACAGATTCGAGTCGGCTGTACGCCGTCATGTGGGACCATCGGCGCGAGCCCAACAAACGGTCGTACGGCGGCGTCGGATCCGGCGTGTACCGGTCCACCGATGGGGGCGACACCTGGCAGCGGCTGGACTCGCTCGTACCCGCCGGCCCCGACGTCGGCCGGATCGGGCTCGGGTTGGCGCCGAGTAACCCGAATCGGTTGTACGCCATGCTGTCCGACGGTGGCGGTAGCAGCGGGGTCTTCGGCGGCTTCTTCAGGTCCGACAACGGCGGCGACTCCTGGGTCCGTCTCCCGGATAACGAGATCCTGGCCGAGTCGCAGTCGACGTACGCGTGGTGGTTCGCCAAGGTCTGGGTCGATCCCCACAACGCGCAGCATGTTCACGTGGCCGGCATCGGATTGCCGACCACGAAAAACGGTGGCAAGACGTGGACGTACGACGACGACTCGATGCACGTCGACCAACACGCGATGGTGTGGGACCCGCAGTACTCGAACCGGGTCTACCTGGGCAATGACGGTGGCGTCTACCGCTCCGACCAGGGCGGTAATCGGGCCTGGGTGGGGGCGGTGTACCAGCCGTTCACCCAGTTCTACAGCGCGGCGATCAGCCCGCAGGATCCGAGCCGATACTCCGGAGGCACCCAGGACAACGGCAGCCTGCGCTCGTGGGGCCACCCGGAGGGCTTCAACATCTACCTCGGTGGCGACGGTGAGGAAAACCTCATCAACCCCACCGACAAGGAGACCGTCTACGCCTGCTACCAGTACGGCAACTGCTTCCGCTCCTTCGACGGCGGCGACACGCTGACGTACTTCGGTAACGCGGTCACCTCGTCGCGGCGCAACTGGTTCACCCCGGTCCAGTTCGACCCGGTCAATCCGCGCGTCATGTACTACGGCGGCAACCAGCTGAACCGATCGACCGACAGCGGCCGCACCTGGACCGTGATCAGCCCGGATCTGACCGGCGGTCCCGGCCAGGACGCCTACCCGTTCGGCACCATCACGACACACGCCGCCGCCACCGACGGCGCCACCATCTACGTCGGCACCGACGACGGCCGGGTCTGGATCACCCGCGACCTCGGCCAGACCTGGACCCTGCTGCTCTCAGGGCAGCCGTGGGTCACCCGTGTCACGGTGGCTGCGAACCAGCCCGGAACGGCCTGGGTGACGCTCTCCGGATACCGCGCCGGTTCGCACGTGCCGCACGTCCTGCGCACAGACGACTTCGGCGCCACCTGGACAGACCTGACCGGGAACCTCCCGCAGGCGCCGGTCAACGACGTGCTGATCGGCGACGACGGCGCCCTCTACGTCGCCACCGACCAGGGTGTGTTCGTCAGCCCGATCGGAGGCTCATCGTGGTCGCGCCTCGGCACGAACCTGCCGATGGTCCCGGTGGACGACATCGAATACGACGGCGGTACCGACCGGCTGGTGGCGGCGACCTTCGGGCGAGGCATCTACCAGATCACCGTCAACTGATCGTTTCGATCGGACTAGCCGGAGAGGCCGTCCAATGAATAGGCGGTCACCTGGCGCCGCAATGTTGGCAAATTGAAACGCCGAGACGAACTCGGCGGTTGTGCCGGCATGTGCGCCAGCTGCGTCGTCTGGTAGCGAAGGATCGTCGCAGTCACAACCTCCGTCGTGGGGACATCCGCCGTGCGGCGGCATTAGCTTGTCGGCTGCGCGCGTGCGGCGGCGAGCAACCGGTCGCCGAGGTCGGTCCGGGCGTACAGCACCTGACGACCGTCGCGGCGGGAGGTGACCATGCCGGCCGCGCGCAGCGCTTGGAGGTGCACGCTGAGGGTGGGGGCCGACAGGGCCAGCTGCGTGGCGGCATGGGTGGTCGACATCGGCAGGTCCAGCTGGGCGAGCAGGGCGGCTCGGGTGCGGCCGAGCACGTCGGACAGCGCCGGCTCGGCCGAGGTCGGGTGCTCCTGCCAGAGCCGGCCGAGGCCGCGGGGTGAGTAGGAGACCGTGGGGACGTTCGGCTGCGCGGTCAGCACGATGACGTCGGGCCACGCGAACGCGCACGGCACCAGGAGGAGACCTCGACCGCCGAGGTCGGCGTGGCCCTCGTAGTACTTGACGACATGCAGCGTCTGGTCGGCGAACGTGACCGACGGATGCAGGTCGCGCATCATCTGGTCGACCCCGCCGTCGGCCAGCGCCTGGAGTCGGTAGGCGATGTCATCGTGGAGCAGTGCCTCGATTCGCGGCCAGTCCGGCGCGATCGCTGCCCGGTGATAGGCGTCGAGCGCTTCGGTGACGCGGCCGATTCCCGCGTCGGGCCGGTCCACGAGCGATTGGAGGATTGCGCGCCGCTCGGCTCGACCCGGCCCCTGCTGGGCGACTCGGTGGCTGGCCAGGTGCGCCAACTCGCCGGCGACTACATCCGGGTCGGCCCCGGCCACCTGTCTGACGGCTTCCTCGAACCGAACCGAGCGCCGCGGCGGCGAAGGCACCAGAAAGTCAGGGATGTAGCCAGCCGGTCGTATCAGCGCGGTCAGCAACTCGAGGTCGCGCACACCCAGCCTGCCACCAGCCCGATCGCGCATCCGGTCGCACCAGGCCCGATGCAAATGCGTGCCCTGGCGGTCCTTCCCGAGGGTGCGCAGGCTGGTGATGGTCTCCCACAGCGGCGACGCGGCGAACCGCACCCGGGTCAGGTCAGCCGCCGCGAAGTGCAGATGGATCACAGCAGCTCCTCGCTCGGATTAGCCCTCACCCTAATCGTTGAGCCGATCCGGTGGCCCGCGAAGACTCGTGCTCCGAGCAAAACCACGCTCCCGTACGCAGGAGGCGCGACATGAACCCGATTCCGACTTCGGAGGCGCTGACCGAGGCGTACGAGCGCCTGCACGCGTTCGGGCCGGAGTTCGGTGGCGACGAGGAAGGCAACCACGGGATGACCAACCACGGTCCGATGGCCGTGGAGGTCATGGTTCGCCGCGGCCTCGACATCGACATCGACCGCTGGCTCGACCGCTACGTACATCGGCTCGCCGAATTGCCGCCCGCGAACGCGACCATCCGACGCGACGAGTGGCGCACCGACCTGGGCGTGGCCAGCCAGTTGCCGAACTGGACGGCGTACTTCCACCACGAGCTATGGGAGCGGCCATGGCCCGACGTGCTCGTCGAGTGGTGGCCGCGGCTGCTGCCGGGCATCGTGGCCGGCTCGACCCACGGCGTGATCCGGGTGGGCCACGCGGTGCGAACGCTCCGCGGCAGCGCTGTCGGCCCGCCGGCCACCGAAACCGTCGACGAGCTCGCACACGGGCTAGCGTTCTGGGCCGCCCGCTACCGTGAGCTGGCCGGCGTCGTCGCCCCGGACGGCCGGCTCGCCCCGGCAGACGGACTGCGTCGCGTCGCCCGGCTTGCCGACCAAAGCGGCTTCATCGCCCACCGGCTCGACCGGCTCGAGCGCAGCCCGGGATGGACGTCGAGCCTCCGGGCGTTGCGACCGGCGGCCACGCCGGAAGAGGTGCCGGCCCGGCTCGAGTCGCTCATCGACACTGCCGTCGCAGCCTACCTGGGGTGGGGCAACGCAGCACCGGTGCTGCTGGTGCACGCCGCCACCGCTCCCAACGCGGTGCGGCACATACTGCCCGTCCTGCCGACCGAGCAATGGCTGCCAAGCCTCACCGCCGCCTGGGCCGCCGCAGCCGCCGTGGTGGCCACCTATGCCCCGGTCCAGGCGGCCCCGCGCGACGACGCCGGAGGCGATCGTCGCGAGCTCACGGCCGCGGACTCGCTCCAGCGCGCCGCGGAGCACGGCGACGAACACGTGTTGAAGTTCGCCGACACGGCGGTCGAGGCCTTTGACCGGACCGGCCATCCGGACCTTCTCGCCGCGACGGTCCGCGCCTGCGAGCTCATCCCGGCGCCCTGATCCGGACCGCCGCCCGCGCTTCGCGGGGAAGGAGAGATACCAATGCCATCGGTGAGCATCCTCGATTCGGAGATGCACTACCTGGACGTCGGCGCCGGCGCGCCGATCGTCTTCCTCCATGGAAACCCCACCTCGTCTCGTCTCTGGCGCCGTGTGATCGCAGCACTGGATGGCCCTGGCCGCAAGCTGGCGCCCGATCTGATCGGCATGGGCGATTCGGGCAGGCCCCCGATCGAGTACCGCCTTGGCGATCACGTCCGCTACCTCGACGCCTGGTTTGAAGCAATGGACCTTCATGGAGTCGTCCTCGTCGGGCATGACTGGGGCGGAGCGCTGGCCTTTGACTGGTCTGTGCGTCATTCCGGCCTTGTGCGTGGTGTTGCATTCATGGAAACGATCGTTCGGCCTTTGTCCTGGGACGGGTTCGTCGGCCCGACGCAAGAGCTCTTCAAGTCGTATCGCACGCCTGGTGTGGGTGAGGATCTCGTTCTTGATCAGAACGTGCTCCTCGAGCGTGCGTTGCCCGGCACGGTGATGAGCGGTCTGAGCGAGCAGGACCATGCAGCGTACAAGGCCGCCCACCCCACGCCAGAGACCCGCAAGCCTCTCCTGCAGTGGGCGCGCGAACTCCCGATCGACGGTGAGCCGGCCGACGTCACAGCCGTTGTCGAGAGGTACGACGAGTGGCTCGCCGCCAGCCGGGACGTACCGAAGCTGCTCGTGGCCTTCAAGCCCGGTCCTGGTCAGATGATCGGGGCAGATGTGGTCGCGTGGTGCTCTGACAACATAGCGGCGCTGGAGACCGCCAGATGCGGTCCGGCGGGGCATCATGCCCCCGAAGACCAGCCCGAGGCGATCGCCTCTGCGATCGCCTCATGGACCGACCGGCACGGGCTGCGTTCGGAGCGCTGACATGTACGCGATTCAGCAGCATGACTTCGGCGGTCCAGAAGTACTGGTGCTCGAGGAGGTGCCGGATGCCGTCCCGGGCGACGGCGAGGTGGTCATCCGGGTCGAGGCGGCTGGTGTGCACTTGCTCGACACGATGGTCCGCCGCGGTGAGTCGACCGGCCCGGGGCCCCTGCCTTCACTTCCGATGATCCCCGGCCGGGAGGTCGCCGGGTTCGTCGGTGCGACCGGACCCGGCGTCACCGGGATCGACATCGGCACCGCTGTGGTCGCGTCACTCCCCGCCGGCACCGGTGGCTACGCCGAATCTGCCGTCACCCCCGCGGACTCGCTCCACGTCCTGCCCGACGGCTTCGATCCCCATGTTGCAGTGGCAATGATCGGTACTGGCGCAACTACCATGGCGATCCTGGAACTCGCTGATCCGGACGCGACCGACGTCGCTGTGGTCACTGGAGCCGCAGGCGGTATCGGGACCCTATTGATCCAGGCGCTTAACCACCTCGGCGCGATCGTCGTCGGCGCTGCGAGCGGCGCCCACAAGACCGCGCTGATTCACGAGCTCGGCGCCACAGCCGCTGTCGACTACTCCTCGCCCGGCTGGACGGACTCGGTGCGAGACGCACTACACGGCCGACCGGTCACACTCGCGCTCGACGGCGTGGGCGGATCGATCGGACGTTCCGCGCTGGAACTCGTCGGCGTCGGCGGCAGGGTGGTCATGTACGGATCCGCATCCGGCCAGATCACATCCCTGTCCGCAGCCGATCTCTACGCGCGTGGTATCGGCGTGGCTGCAGCGGTCGGCGCACGCCTTGCTTTGCGCACAGGCGGTCTGCGGCAGCTACAGACCGGAGCCCTTGATCAGGTCGCGGCCGGCCGACTCCGACCGATCATCGGCCAGGTCTTCGCGCTTGAAGCTGCGGCCGAAGCGCACGCCGCGATCGAGTCCCGCGTCGCCACGGGCAAGACCTTGCTTGTGCCGGCTCATAAACCCTCAGCCTCTGCCTGCCCCTCGCCACTGCCTCTCGGAGGTCAAGGGTGACTAGAGCCTTTTTCCACGTGGTCATGTCGCTGGACGGCTACATCGCCCCGCCTGGCATGGACCTCGAACATGCCACGGACCCCACATACGAGGACTGGGGTGCCCTCTGGGCGCAGTTGCACAGCTGGACGTTCAAGCAGCGCCTCTTCCGCGAAAGCCTCCAACTCGGTGCCGGCGGCGAGACCGGATCGGACAACCAGTTGCTTGAGGAGATCTACTCACGCACCGGCGCCACCATCCTCGGTAAGCGCATGTTCGACGCAGGCGAACGTCTGTGGCCAGAAGAGGCGCCTTTTCACACGCCTGTCTACGTCGTCACGACGCAGGTCCGGGAACCGTGGGTGCGCCCAGGCGGCACAACGTTCTACTTCGTCAACGACGGTGTCCAAAGCGCCATACGTCAGGCCAAAGACGCCGCCAACGACAGGGATGTCCGCATCGGCGGCGGTGGCACCACCATTGTCAAGTTCCTGAACGCAGGGCTGGTCGACGAGTTCACGATCTCAGTGCCGCCGGTGATCATTGGCGGCGGGATCAGACTCTTCGAGGGCATCGACCGTACACGGGTCGCCTTGGAACTCGCCGGGACGATCGCGTCGTCGGACGTGACGCACCTCCAATACCGGCTGCCGCGGGCGCCGGCCGAGCACAACAGCCAAGAGTCGGCCGGCGAGCGCGACAAGAAGCAAGAAAGATCCTCTCCCTGATCGAGGTGGTGCCGGCCGCCCCGAGCCATCTGTGGGGACGAGCCAGCACCCGAAACGGCGCGAAGGAAGGTAAGGGATGTACGACATCCGGCACGAGGTCTGGACCGGCGCGGACCCGGAATCGGTCTTCACCGCCATCGCGACTAAGGCTGGACTCAACCGCTGGTGGGGGCCTGTCATCTCGGCAGAAGCCGCCAAAGATGCGAAGGTCGCCTTCGATCACGGTCTCGGCGAGCCGCTGCGGATGCGGGTGGCTGAGATGACCCGCCCCGAACGGCTCACATGGATCTGCCTATCGGACTATCAGGATCCGAGCATGCCGGGATCGGAGTGGCTCGGCCACCGCATCACGTTCGCCCTACGGACTGGGCAAGACGAACCAGGCACGGCGTGGCTTCGTCCGAGGCTGGCTCTCAACGGGCAGGACTTCACGATCCTCGAGTTCAGCCACAGCGGTTGGCGGCACGACTCCCGCTGGCGCGCGTTCTGCAACACAACCTGGGGTCGTCTCACCCTCGATGGGCTCAAACGCGCATGCGAGACCCCGACCTAGGAGGCCTACCATGACGATTCGCGTGCAATGCCTATGCATCGACTCCCACGACCCCGACCAACAGGCCCGATTCTGGGCCAACGTGCTGGGCTGGAGACGAACGTCCGAAACGCCCTGCGAGGTCGCCCTAGAGCCACCCGAAGGCAGTCCGGAGGACGGCGTCGCACCGGACCTCCTGTTCCTGCGGGTTCCTGAGGACAAGGTCGTCAAGAACCGCCTCCACCTCGATCTGCGACCCGACGATCAGGCGGCCGAAGTCGAGCGGATCGAGGCGCTCGGAGCGCGACGGGTGTCGGTTGGCCAACCGGAGGACGCGTCATGGGTGGTGCTGGCCGACCTCGAGGGCAACGAATTCTGCGTGCTACGCCCAATCAGCGCATAGGCGCCTGCCAAATGGCGCTCCGAAGCATGATGTCTGATCTGCGGATCGACGACTGGCGCGGCGAGACTCCAACCCGCGACCCAGGCTCCTAAAGGCGGCCCAGGTTCTTGGATTGCGGATCGCTGCGGGTGTGGCCACCGTGCTGCCGCCGACCATCCTGCTGGTCCCCGCAGGCAGTACACCGGACCCCGCGAGGTCTCCAGTTCCGACGGCACCGACCGGCATCACCAGATAGAACCCCGATGGAAGTGAGCAAGCCAGCCATGGAACCCGTGAACGCCGCAATCATCTACTACAGCTCCACTGGCACCGTGCATGCCATGGCGCGAGCCGCCGCCGAGGGCGCGGACAAGGCCGGCGCATGCGTGCGGCTACGCAAGGTTGCCGAACTGGCTCCGGCTGGGGCGATCAACGCCAAACCGGCCTGGCGCAGACACCTGCGGGAAACTGCCGACATCGCCACGGCCAGCCTGGAAGACCTGAGCTGGGCCGACGTCGTGCTGTTCGGCACCCCGACCCGGTTCGGCAACCCAGCCAGCCAACTCCGAGCGTTCATCGATACCACCGGCGGCCTGTGGCAAGAAGGCAGACTCGCCGGGAAGGTGTATTCGGCATTCACCGCCAGCAGTACCGCCCATGGCGGACAAGAGTCCACCCTCTTGGCGCTAGGGAATACGTTCTACCACTGGGGTGGCATCATTGTCCCTCCCGGCTACACCCACCCCATCCAGTTCAAGTCTGGCAACCCCTACGGCACCTCCCACGTGGCCAGTCATGGCCCACCCGACGATCTGGTCTTGGAAGCGGCCCGCTACCAGGCCCGGCGCGCCGTCGAAACCGCGGCCGCACTCAAAACCGGAAAGACCCGATGGGAGACCCGCAGAGGCCGCACAGGACGAAGAGGTGCAGCCGCTCAGCCAGATATTGAAGACAGCGCAGAGCACCAAGCAACGCGTGAAGGCGGTGATGAGCAGTGCCGACAACCTCAGACGGCTGGATCAACCTGTCCCCGGACGTGCTCGGCCGACGTGATCCACCTGTGGCGGCTGGCGAGCGGGAGATGCTCGAGAGCTGGCTCGAATTCCATCGGTCGACCCTCCTCACCAAGTGTGACGGGCTCACCAGCGAGCAGCTCAAGGTCCGTTCGGTGCCGCCATCGTCGTTGAGCCTGATTGGACTGGTACGCCACCTGACCCAGGTCGAGAGGAACTGGTTCCGCTCCGCGTTCACCGCTGACAATGTCGATCCCGTCCATGCGCCGGATGCGGAGTTCGACGCGGAGGGCGCTGACATCAGTGCCGACCTGGCGCGCTACGGCGCAGAAGTCGAGCACAGTCGCCGGATCGCCGCTCAGTGCGCGGACCTCGACACGGTCGGCGCCGGAGTGCGTGACGGCCGGCACATCGCGCCGTCGCTGCGATGGATCTACCTGCACATGATCGAGGAGTACGCCCGCCACAACGGGCACGCCGATTTGTTGCGCGAGCGTATCGACGGCGCCGTCGGCGTTTAGGTGTGCCTGCCAATTCCGTACTCGGTGGTCGGAACGCGATCGTTGCCGTCGGGATGGCGACGCAGAGGAGAAGACTCCGATGTTCCCCGTTCTCCTAGGCATCGAATATGGTCACGCCCCGTAGGTGCCGTCGCCAACCCCATACAGCAGCTTGGTGTGCGCCAGCCGCTCGGCCGGCTCGGCGGTGATGGCACCCCGGCCACGATCCACTCCGAGCTTTGGGTGCTGACGCCTGCCATCGAGCAGCGCCTGTCGAACCTGATCCACTGCATCTACCTCCGTAGAGGCCCTCCAGTGAAGGCCCGAGATGGTGCAGTCAACAGGGCCGACTTCCAAGCCTTGTTGTGCGAAATCACCAGACGGCGCTGCTGCTTTGCGTGTTCGCGTTCGTCGTCAGTCATCTCATCGACCGGCTTCTTCTGACGACCCGGTACCGCTGCCGCTGGCTTGGCCGAACGGGTCGGGCGTGGCCGTGGGCCCGGTAGTCGGTGCAGACCTCTCCGATCGAGGCCTTGAACAGGTCGTCATCCCCGTCCCGTAGAAGCTCGATGTAGGCCGCCCGCCGAGGGCAGTCGGCGTGGATCTCGGCCGTGAGGCTCTGTGGACAGTCTTGGTCCGTTAAGCCGAATGACACGACGGAGGATTACCGCGTCGCCACCACGGGCGAAGTCCGGGGAGGGGAGTCCGCGCCTCCACCAGGGCCCAGCAGACTAGCTCTTCTTGTCTGCGTAGTCCGCACTGTGCTTCTCCCAGAGCGCGATCGAGTGAGGGGTCAGTGCCGGCCCTTCTTGAGACGGCCAGTC
>JBKOYM010000105.1:0-7729 GCA_046725375.1 Actinomycetota bacterium | reverse complement strand
GTTGCTGAACGCGTTGAGCTGCGTCGGGTTCGCGATGTTTTGCGCCCGTGGAGCGTCGAAATACAGCACGCCGCCGAGGTGGTACTTCTGCACCACCTCGCCCGGCGTGTCGACACCGTAGTTGGCCTGGTTGTCCGCCGCCCCGCTCGCGTCGTCGGCATGCTGTCCCTTCACGAAGGTGAAGAACAGCTGGCCGACCTTCTCCTCGAGCGACATTTGGGCCAGTTTGGCGCGCAGGAACGCGTCCCGGCCGGCCTGCTGCGCCGGGTCGGCGGGTGGTTGGGCCGGAGACGCCTGGGTGAACGCCATCGTGGCGACCAGCGCGGTCACCACCGTCGACAGCGACGCCCACCTCGTTGCTCTCATCCTGGGCTTCATCGAAGACTCCCTTTCCGCGTGTTCACGTCCGTGCTAGCGAGTCACGAGTGACGTATCGGCGAGCCACGAGTGGCGTATCGGCGTTACTGGGCGGGCCAGGGCACCTGCGGTGACCGGTAGAAGTCGACGCCGAGGATGTCCCAACGCTCGGCCTGGGCCGCGAGCCGGAGCCGGTAGTCGTCCCATGCGCGACCGGCCTGCGGCGTCCATCCGATCTCCGCGGCGCCGGCCATCCGGGGGAACGCCAGCATCTCGGCATCGTCGATATTCGTCACCGTCTCGCTCCACAGCGCCGCTTCGACACCGAGGATGTTCGCGTCGGTGACGCCGGTGAGATGGGCGCCCGGGTTCCAGTCGTACGCCCGCTGCACCTCGACGAAGCCGGCCCATGACAGGCCCAGGTTCGGCGGCACACCGGGGGCGTACTTCATGTCGAGATAGATCCGGTTGGCCGGCGACATGACGACCTTCATGTCCTTCGCGACCGCCGTCCGGGCCAGGTCGCCGCCGGACTGACTGCCGGTGGCCGTACTCCAGTTTTGGGCGATCGACCCGGGCAGCGGGTGCGCCTGGGCGACCTCGGCCCAGCCCATCAGGGTCTTGCCGTTGGCCTCGACGATGTCGCGCACCCTGTCCATGAACAGGATGTAGTCGTCCTTCGACGTCGAGTGCGCCTCGTCACCGCCGACGTGGAGGTACGGTCCGGGCGTCATCGCCGCGAGCTCCCGGATCACGTCAGCGACGAACTCGTACGTCACCGGGTCGTTGACGCATAGCGAGCTGAATCCGACGCCGGTGCCGGTGTAGTGCTCCGCGTCCTCCCAGCCGTCGACGAACCGGTGCGACGGCAGATTGCCCTCGCGGCACGAGTTGAGCTCGGGGTACGACGTCTCGGCGGCATCGGTGTGGCCCGGCATGTCGATCTCGGGGATCACCGTGATGAAGCGGTCGGCCGCGTAGTCGATGATCTCGCGGTAGTCGTCCTTGGTGTAGAAGCCGCCGGGCCCGCCGCCGACCTCGGTCGCGCCGCCGATCCGGGTCAGGTCGGGCCAGCTGTCGATCTGGATCCGCCACCCCTGGTCGTCCGCCAGATGGAGGTGGAGCCGATTGACCTTGTAGAGCGCGAGCAGGTCGATGTAGCGCTTCACCTCGCCAACGCTGAGGAAGTGCCGTGCCACGTCGAGATGGGCGCCGCGCCATTCGTATCGCGGCTGGTCCGCGATGTGGACGGCGGGCAGCTCCCACGGCCCCGGCTGCACGCTGTCGTACTCGACCTTCGCGGGCAGCAACTGCCGCAACGTCTGTACGCCGCGGAACAGACCCTCTGGCGTCCCGGCGCGCACCACCACGGCGCCGGCCGCGGCGTCGACGAGGTACTCCTCGCCGGTCAGGTCGCCGGCGGAGATCCGCAGCGAGATGCTCATCGGAATCGGTGGGGCGCCGTTCTGCTGCGAGACCACCGGAAGCGGGTATCCCGTCGAGGGTCGCATCACGTTCGCCAGAAACTCCCCCACATCCACTGCGCGTTGCGGCCCGCGGACGGCGATCGTCGTCTCGGGACTGATCTGGAAGGCGTTGCCGTCGACGGTCATCGACGCCGGGGCGGGAATGACGCTCGGCGCCGACACAGCGTCGGCCTCGCTATCGACGGATTCGGCCGGCGCCGACTCGGCGGCACCGGTGGTTGCGGCGAACAGCAGCCCGCCGAGCGCGGCCAGGACGGCGACCATACGGCTGAGTGTCTTCTGTCTGCGGGTCATCACGCCACCGCCTGTCCGGTCGATGCTTCGCTCGGTCTCGGCGAGTCGATGCCGGGCCGGCTCTCCCGCCAGTGGCCGCCGGTGAAGTCGGGGATCTGCACCGGTGCGCCGTTGCGCGCCAGCGACGTCGTACTCAGCGGGTTGACGACGGTCCAGATCGCGCCGTCGTAGACGTCGTGGTCGGGGACGAGGCCGAGCTTCATCATCTGCACAAACCTCCAGACCTCCTTGGAGTCTGATCCGCCGTGTCCTACCTGCGGGTCGTCAAGGTCGGTCCACATCCAGTGGTCGTAGTCGGCGTACGCGTCGAAGCTGCCCCATCGGTGGCCGGAGTGGTCCGGCTCGAGGTAGATCCGGGCGCCGCTGCCGTCGGTACCCGGGCCGCCGGAGAAGTCCTCGAAGATGCCGCGAGTACCGGCCAGGTGGTTGAGCCGGCTGTACGGATGCGGGTGCGACACATCGTGCTCGACCCGGATCAGCCGGCCCTTCGCGGTCTCGACCAGGGTGATGCTGCGGTCGCCCGCGACGTACTCCTCGCCCCAGCTGTCGTGGTCCGGCGGCGCGTGCTCCGCTCGGTACAGCTCGAGCCCCATGGCGGGTGTGCTACCCGAGATCAGGCTGGTGAAGCGGTCGCCGCGGTTGATGTCCATGCAGGCGGCGATCGGCGCCAGGCCGTGCGTGGGATAGAAGCAGCCGTCGCGTCGGGTGTGCCACAGCCGACGCCAGTTCGACGGGTAGTACGACCCCTCCAGGCCGAACATCAGGCCGCGAATGTCGTGGTTGTAGCCGCCGGCGCCGTGCAGCAGGTCGCCGAACTTGCCCTCGTGCGCCATCCGGAGGATCCGCATCTCGTTTTGCGAATACACGATCTGCTCCATCAAGAAGCAGTGCCGCCGGCTGCGGTTCGGAGGCGTCGACGAGCGCCGACAGGTGATCCAGCTCCATCGTCAGCGGGACCTCGGTGCCGACGTGCTTGCCGTGCCGCATCGCCGACATCGCCATCGGGAAGTGCCACTCCCATGGCGTCGGCACGTAGATGAAGTCGATGTCGTCGCGAGCGCACAGCTCGGCGTACGGCTGATCCACGTCGCGGTTGTTCATCGCCCGCTCCGACGCGTCGACCGCGGCCTCGTAACTGGGGTCGCCGCCTGCGTACGTCGCGGGGTTGTGTCCCATCGAGCGCAATTGGGCCGCGACCGACTCGACCCGCTCCGGCCGGATGTCACAGATCGCCGTCACTTGTACGTCGGGATGCTGCGCCCAGAGTCTCGCCATGCCGCCGCCGCGGTTGCCGAGGCCGATCACCGCGACGCGTACCACGTCGCGCGGCTCGAAGGGCACGCCGATCATCGACCCCTTCGGCTCCGCCACGCCGGCGGGCACCAGTGCCGTGTCGGCGTCGGCCTGGGCCGTGAAGCCGCCGGTCAGCCCAGCGACACCAAGGGCGGCACCGGTCGCAGTGCCGCCCTTCAGAAGCGCCCGTCGTGATGGTGAGAACTCGTATGCCATGTCGAATCTCCTCGCGAGAACGACCGGCTGCGCGCCACGCCCGAGTACCACGCCGCAGTGGCCTGATGAGCATTTCTGCTCATTCTCTGGAGATTTCGATCAGAAGTCAACGGACAGTGCGGGATCTTCTCGCCGAATGAGGCAACCAGCCACGTTCGCCCCGAGACGGTGTTCGGGCGGCTTTCAGGACACGACGATGTCCGAACTTCGACGTACACCGTTGACCTCGATCGTGACGATGGCAGGACCGGAGCGCAGCCCGGTCAGGGTCCCGTCCCGCGGGTCCAGGCTGCCCATGATCTCGGCGTACTGCGGCGACCGACCCCGGACGACCTGCGTGGGTTACGTCTGGAAGTAAATGCCGCGCCGATGCCGAGCCGGGCGGCGGCCCGATTCGACGGGCGAATCACCGCGGCCCCAGCCGATCCGGCCCGAGGCGTACTCACCGCCGAGCAGGTGGCCGAGCTCAGCGAATAAAGGGCCGATCGAACCTACGGCCCGGATCAGTGGGGGCAGGCCGCGTACCGGGCAAGCTGCGCCGGGAGAAGGGCTAGCGGCGAAGGTACTGGGCGACCGCGCTCATGTCGTGCGCTCCGAGGCCGGCCGAGACGGCGGCCGCCACCAGCTCACGGGTGACGTCCGCCTGCGGCGTCGACGCTCCGACCGACTCGGCGAGCGCGTCGATCAGCCGCTGATCCTTGGCAACGAGGTCAAGGCTGAACGCGACCGGCGCGTCCTCCGGCCGCAGGAAGGCGTCCCGCTTGTAGTGCACGTACGGCGCGCCCACCGCGCTGGCCTGGAGCACGTCGTAGGTCGCCGCTCGGTCGACGCCGGCCTTCTCGGCGACCACCAGGGCCTCGCTGACGGCTGCGTTGAGAGCGAAGATCACCGCGTTGACGACGAGCTTCATCGTTGCGCCGGCGCCGACGTCGCCGAGGTGGAAGACCGCCTTGGCGAGGTGATCGAGCACTGGTCGGGCCGTCTCGAGGGCGGCCGGGTCGCCGCCGACCATGACGGTCAGCTCACCGCGCTCGACCAACGGCACGCTGCCGGACACCGGCGCGTCGAGCAGTGTGGCGCCGCGCTCGGCGACCTGGGGCGCGATCTCCCGTACGGTCTCGGGTGCGACCGTGCTCGTGTCGCAAACCACGATGCCTTCTCGTACGCCGGCGAGGAGTCCGTCATCGCCCGCATAGGCCGCGCGGACCGCATCGTCGTCGGCCAGCGACACCAGGATCACATCGGCTCCGGCGACCGCGTCGCGGGCCGTCGGGGCAACGGTCGCGCCATGCCGGGAAGCCACCGCCTCGGCCTTGTCCCGCGTCCGGTTGTAGACGACGACCGAAAGATCGGCGGCCCGCAGCCGTCCGACCATCGCCGCCCCCATCCGTCCGGCGCCGACGACGGCAACGGTCATAGCCCCGGCCCCCACCGCGAGACCGTTTTGCGCACATCGACGTCATGTCGCCCCACCCGTACGACACAGATGTGCGCAAAACCGAAGGCCGATGCGCCGATCACAGCAGCAGCCACCCACCGTCGACGTAGAGGTCGATCCCATTGACGGAGCGGTTGCGCAGCAAGAAGTCCACCGCGTCGACGATGTCGGCCATCGCCACGTTGCGGCCGAGCGGCGTTCGCTCCTTCACCGCCTCCGTCGCCGCCGGCTTGTCCGACCAGAACGGGCTGTCGCCGACGATCCCCGGATGGATGGCGTTGATCCGCATCGGCGCGAGCTCGGTCGCGAGCGCGTTCACCAGTCCGCTGACGCCGCCGTTGACCGTGGATACGGTCGTCGAGCCGGGGTACGGACGCTCCTTGGCGAGACCGCCGAAGAGCACGATCGCGGCCTCCTCGGTCATCCGGGGCAGCAGCGTATGGATCACCTCGGTGTAGCCCACGAGCTTCATCGTCACCAGATGCTGCGCGGCCGCGAGGTCGTAGTCCTTCGCCGTGTTGGCGTCCCGGTCGATCGCGGCGATCACGAGCCGGTCGACGCCGTCGACGTCGCGCAGCGCCGCCGCGATGCCCTCGGGTCGAGACAGCTCCAGCCCGACTCCGCGGGTGTCGCCACCGATCTCCTTGGCGACCTCCTCGGCATGGCCCAGATCGCGGCCGGTGAGCACCACCGGGTCGCCGGCGCCGGCGTACTTCTTCACGATCTCGCGTCCGATACCCCGCGTTCCTCCGACGACCAGCAGTGTCATGGCAATGCACCTCGCAAGTAGTCCCAGTCGCGGGCGAAGCGATAAGAGTGCCGACCGGGCGGCTGCGGCGACTGCGTTTCGAGCCAGCGCAACGGCCCGTCGCCCAGGTTACGGAAGCCGTGTACGCAGCCGACCCCGGCCCATGCGACGTCGCCCGGACCACACTCGTACGTCTCGCCGTCGAACATCGCCTCGGCCCGGCCCTCCAAGAAGTAGTACGTCTCCTCGAACGGATGGTCGTGCGCCCCGGCGACTCCGGCGGGCTCGTACTGCACCATGAACATCGTCGTGAGGTCGGCCCCCAGATCGGAGTCGACCATCATCTTCACGGTGATCCCGCTGTAGACGAGCAGGGCGGTACGCATGCTCGCCGACACCGGCAGTGACGCCTGGTCCTGCCGGCCGGGATCCATGTGGGCCGCCTCGATGTGACCGAAGCGCCGGGTCCGCGGATCGCGTACGTCGACGCCGATCGTGTGGTCGCGATCCGGCAACTCCGGCACGACCAGGGTGTCGCCGTCGTGGCCATCCCTCGGCACCGGACCCTGCATCTCGGCCCATCGCACGCGCGCGTCGCCGTCGTTGCGCCACCGATGCGGCACGCCGACCGGGATCAGCGCGTAGTCACCGGGCGCCAGGCGGAATGACCCCTCAGACGTGTCGAGCACGCCCACGCCGTCGACGACATACACGCTCTCCTCGAACGAGTGGACGTGCGTCGGCACCACCCCACCCGGGCCGAGGTCACACACCCCAAACCCGGTATGCACCGCGCCGTCGGCCTCGGTAACGGCGTTCCAGCGCGAGTACGCCTTCGCCTTTGACCCCCACCCCGACGCAGCCAAGAACTCCGCCCCCGCCGCACGGCGTACGACATGCCGCGCGGTCACAACGGGTCCCTGGGAAGCGAGGTTGTGGGGTTGTCCCGCGAGGTCTGTGGATGGGCCTGGCCGCCGAAGCGAGGAACGAGCGAGGCTGGTTTGACCTCGCGGGACAACCCCGCAACCTCGCGGCAGCCGGTCGGTGCCCTCATGCGGCGGGCTTGTCCGCGACCGTGCGGAGCAGGTATTCGCTCGAGGCCTGTACATCGGCACGGGCCCTGTCGACGTCGGCGAGGAGCTTGCCGTCACGCTTGCGCACCTCGCCGTTGACGAAGACCGTGTCGACCTGCGACACATCCGCGCTCAGGACGACGGCCGCCACCGGGTCGATGACCGGCGCGACCGCGAGCGACGTCGCGTCGATGATCACCACATCGGCCTGCTTGCCCGGCGTGAGCGATCCGGTGCGGTCTTCGAGCCCTGCCGTGTACGCGCCGTCGATCGTCGCGGCCCGCAGGATCTGCTCGGCGGTCAGGCACTCCTTCGGCACCTGCTCGTTCGGCTCGAAGGCGGCCTCGTGGATCCTGGCCCGGTCGGCCGCGAACGCCGCCCGCATCTGGGTGAACATGTCGCCCGGTACGGTCGTCACGACGTCGATCGACAGGCTGGGCCGCAGGTCGTACTCGATCGCCTTGAGGGTCGGAGGCCAGCCGTGCCCCATCTGCAGCTCGACCTGCGGCGCGACCGAAATCGTGCCGCCGCTGTCCTTCACGAGTTGCCACTCCTCATCGCTGAAGTGGCAGCAGTGGACGTAGGTCGTGTCGGGGCCCAGCAGCCCGAGCGCACTGAGCTGCTTGATCATGCCGAACCGGCCGGCGAGGCGACCCATTGCCACGTGCACCGTGATCGGAATGTCGAGCTCGCGCGCCAGCGCCCACTCGGACCGGACGACGTCGTCCTGGCAGAAGCCGGGCCCACGGGTGGCGAGGCCCATGGTGAGCAGCCCGTCGTCGGACGAGAAGTACGCGTCGCGGACCCGGCGTACGTCGTCGCC
>JBKOYM010000059.1:0-28929 GCA_046725375.1 Actinomycetota bacterium | reverse complement strand
GGAGGGACCCGCCACCGAACTCCTGACGGCTGATGGTGCCTCGTGTAGGCGGGGAATACTGCTCTACGGATGTATTGATCGCCTGCATTGGCGAGGCTGGCGCATACCCAGTAACCACTGATTCACATCGGAGCTTCCAGCCGAGTTCCCGGCGTACCCGCTGCCGTCGATCTGACCTGCGCGGCCACCGCTCACGGGATGGGCAAGAATTTGCGACGGTGCCGGTCGTTTCCGATCGATGGAGACCACCAAAAGACCACTCGCCCAGCGTTCGCGACCGCCTCGTTGCGAACGTGGCTGACCTTCGCGGGTCGCAACTCGAAGGGGTGGACTAAGCAGGAATCGCTGCGTTGCCGCCGGGTGGTGGCGTACGAGGCGTCGGTGTCGTGGAACCGGATCAGTGCCTCTGCTCGCTCGACGGTGCTCATGCGGAATTGCCGGGTCGCGATGCAGGCACGGCGTCGCGTACCTTCGACGATGACCGACTATAAATCAGCGGCGAATGGATCGAGCGGCCGGAGCGTGAGTGTCGCTGATTGGGTATCGAGGACCCTGCGTCGTGGTGGTGCGGTACATCGTGCGAAACGACGGCAAACAGGAGGATAGAACACCTCCGATGGGACCCGACACCGAACTCCTCACGCCTGGAAGTAACCCGTGGATACGGGGACCAGCGCACTCGTAATGCGTAGGTCACCGGCTCGATCACGAGCAGCTTGGGGAATCGGGCTGGTGGGCCGTCTTGCCACCGGCCCAAGAGTGGTCCGCCCCTGTCGAAGGGGGACGACCTGGACGGAGCAACTCACACTACCTCCGTCCAGCGAACCGCTCACCGGTCAATCGAGCATCGTCTAGCCTGTCGGGCGTCCCTGCACGATCCTGTGGAGCTGATGTGGTGATGGCGAGCGGATATCGTCTGGCGCTGCTGGCGGCCGCTGGGTTTCTGGTGGCCGGACTCACCGCGTTGGGCATGCAAGTCCTCACCCATGATCCGCCGGCGCCGCCCGCTGACCGGCCGGCGGCCGCTGCCGTGAAGGAATCCCCGCGCCGGTCGCCGCCCATCTCGACGCCGACAAAGCATAAGTCGCATCCGCCCACTGCCACTCCCCTGAGCCGACCGGCGGGACCAACTGTCCCGGCGACCGCGATTGGCAGCGATGCCAAGAGACTCGAGGAGGCGTTGAAGGGGCTCGGGTTCGACGCGCACAAGGTCGACGTTGACTCCGCTGCCCCGAAGGACTCGGTGATCGCGACGATCCCTGGTCCCGGGGAACTGCTGGCTGCCGAGCAGACCGTCATCGTGGTGGCGAGCAAAGGCGAACCAGCCGACGAGCCGGCTGACGTCGAAGTACCCGCGCAGATTGTCGGCGCTGAGGCAGGCCAGGCCGAAGATCTTCTCAAGGACCTTGGACTCCACGTCGAAAAGGTGGACATCGACTCCACTCTTCCCGAAGACACCGTCGTCACCACCTACCCAGCCCCCGGCGACGCCGCCTTCACCGACACCGTCATCCTGGCCATCGCATCCGATACCTGACGCACGGCGGTCGCGCTGGAGAGGCGTGGGTGCACGTCAGTTCGAGCTCGTCCAACGCGCGAGGGAGGATGGCGGTAGGTAGTTGGCGACCGAAACTTGCCGGCAACGGCCCCGAGCTCGGCGGTCCACCCGGAGGCGGGTCATGGCGCACCCGTGTGCGGAGTGATCGTGATCCCATAACTATTTAACTTGCGGTCGCCGGTTTCACGCTCAATCCCGTCTGTTGCACAGCGTTGAGTGTCATCTGCTTTGCAGGCAGGGGTCGCCGGTTCGAAGCATGGTGTGTTCGCTCGTTAGATGAATTGTTCGAGGAAGGCCCGTGCGTAGGGTGTGTCGACGCGTTGGTAGCCGGCGGTCGCGTTGCAGGTCAGCGAGTTCACGAAGGAGGAGTCGCCGGCCACGTATTGGCCGAGGAATACTGGTCCGCCGGAGTCGCCGAAGCAGGCGCCGCCGCCGGCCTTGGAGTCGTTGTCGTTGGTCTGGAAGGTGACGACCTCGTCCTGCACGTTCTTGAGGAACGACGTGGTCGAGCGCCGCTCTGGCACGACGATCTGTGACTTCTTGTCGCCGATGTCGACGCCGTAGCCGACCAGGGTGAACGTCTCGTCTTTGAGGGCGCCCTGGTTGTCATCCAGCGTGCCGACCGGTAGCAGCGGCGCCGGTGTGATGCCGGGCCACTTGGTGGTGGCCGCCGCGTCCAAAACGACGACGCCTTGGTCGTGTTGCTGGGACAGTGAGAGTTTGCCGGTCCAGCCGGGATCGGGGTGTGCGGTGCCGGTGATGTAGTTCGCGGCCCGGTCTCGGCTCTCCTTCGGCGTGATGCCGGGGGCCAGCGGGTCGAGTGGCAGATCGGTGTTGAAGGAGACGTAGACGTTGGTGGCCGGGCTGTCGCCGGTGTCGCCGGTGCAGTGGCCCGCGGTGAGCACCACGGTGGGTGAGATCAGCGTGCCGGAGCAGCGGAACCTGCCGGACTCGGTGGTGAAGCGGACGACGCCGACGTTGGTGTGCACCTCATCGCGTTCACCGCCGGTGATCGCCGCCGTCGGCTGGGCCGTGACCAACACTCCGACGAGGAGCGACAGGCCACCGACCACGCTACCCAGAAGACCGATCCGATTCCGCGCCATCCCGCAGCTCCTCTCGCTCAAGCGATCCCCCGAAGTATCACCAGCCGGTGCGCGGGGCGCAACCTCTCCGGTCGAATCGGGCGAGCGGTTCCCGCCAGCTCAGTCAGGTGAGGGAGGGCAGTCGCCGGAGCCACAGACTCCCAGATCGGTTTCGTTGAGCCGGATCCCGGAACGCTACTGCGGCTGATCATCGATGAGGTCGTCGCGGGGTCCTCGGCGATTCTCGACGGCGGCGGCCAGATCGGCACTTATGCTGAGCGCTGCGCCCAGCTACCTGCCGCGCGGAGAGGGGTGGTGCTGGGACGACGGTTCTACTTGTCGTGGCCGCCGTCCTCGCCGTCGGCTACCTGATCTCGATCAGGCTGCACCCGTTAACCAACTGTCGGCGCTGCAAGGGCACCAACAAGCATCGGGGGCGCAATCTACGGCTACGCCTACCGGCGCTGCCGGCGTTGCAAGGGGACGGGCCGCAGGTTGCGCTTCGGCGCGCAAGTGCTCGGCCGAACCCACTAACCACCGGTCGGGCTCGGTGTCACCACGGCCCTGTCGAGAGCCGCCCGCCGGCCGAGCGCGGGCAGGTCGAGGCCGTCCTGGCGTGGCCTCATCGTCGGTGGGCGGTGCGAACGAGCACGGCGGCCGGAGGTTCCATTTCTGGTTGGCGCAGGTCCCGGCTACGCATCTTGCCAGACAAGCTCGCTCTATTTTGGCCACCTTTCGTCACGGTTGCGAATGCTATCGACGACGGACGAAAATTGAACAGTATGTGACGGCCGTACTGTATCCGAGAACGTCCGCACTCTCAGGTTCGATCAGTCAGGGCTCGAGGCGAGCGAGCGAGGGACGGCGTGAGACTGTTGTCCGGCATGCAGCGCGCTACCGGGTAGGCGCGGGATAGGTTGTGGACTCGCCAGCGGGCGACGCCGCGGCCGCCGGACCCCCGGGTCGGGTGGCTCGTCGAGCAGAGGTGCACGTACGCCGAGCCTCCTGCTCGGATAGTCCGGTCTGGACAGCGGCATCGACCAGCGGATCGAGGTTGCCGGTGCCGTTCTCGACAGCGCGGCAGGCGGCCCAGAACAACGCGTTGTTGCGATTGCCCTCGGTGGTGGAGAGAACGTGACGAACCAGGTGGAGCAGGCGTTGGTCAGCCGACATGTCGCTAACCGGCGGCGAGCCGGGCAGCCAGATGTTCAAGGGCGGAGGTATCAGGCAGCGACGCAGAGCAGACCAGTCCATCGGATCCGTCTTGTCGGGAGGTCTGGGCTGCTCGACTAGCCGATAATGGGCGGATGCGCCGTCGTCGTAGACGATGGTGGAGGGTGGGACGAGGACGTAGCCGCCATGGCCGCGGTAGTCGAGGTGCTTGCCGGGGATGGAGCCGTTGCCGCACCCACTGGCGGGGTAGTACCAGTGTTCGCCGCCGGATGGAGTGTGCACGACGTGGGATCGCCGCTGTTGAAGATCGCGGATTTCGTGATCGTCGACCTCGGCGAGGCCGTGGGAACCGTCGGGGCTGACGTCGATGTCGAGGACGTCCCAGCCCGACCAGGGACCGGTGGGCATGGCGATATTGACTTTCGGCCAGCGCGTCCACCACGCGGTGATCGTTGCCGGGTTGACGGTGGCGTCGCGGAAGCCGTGCGGGGTGAGAGGAGCCTTGCCGCCAGAGACGACGGGGAAGACCGGCAGGCCGACTTCGGCGTAGGCAAGCGCAGCCTCAAGCATCCGGCTCGGGGGCGGTACAGCATCGTTCACGGCGCCAAGGTGGCCACCACCCGCGCACGTGCCGGCCACCCGTCCCGGACGCGAAGGAGGCCGCACCCCGGCGTCGCCGGGACCGACAACGCCGAGCTAGGCCTTACGGATCGGCAGAATGTGTACCGCCGCTCGCGAGCTCGCGGAGCGCAACAGCGTCCCTGAGGAGCGTCCTACCGAATAAGGGCGTTCACCCGCTCTTCGTTGAGCAGCGGCGCCCCGTCCGGTCCTTTGACACAGGGCCGCGCCACAGCACCTTGTGAGTCTGTTCGCTGGGTATCACTGGCGGATCTTGTGTATCCGGACTCTGCCCAGCGGTGCCGTTCCTTCACCCGGCCGGTTCCTAGAGTCGTCGTGGGGTGTGAACGATCGTAAGCGGACGATCCGCACGTAGCCCTCCTCGTCCGAAGGCCTTTGGGCCGGCCGCCGTTTTGGTGAGCTCACCGCGCCGATTAATACCTGCAGTCGGCCTCGTTCCATTGACTCCAACCTGGTCGATTGCGCGTCAGGCTTCTTGCGGTGCTCGGATCGCCGAAGACACTAGTTGGAACGCCCGACAACCCCTGAACAATTGCTACGCCTGGCCTAGGTTGCGGGCTGGTGCACGTCGGTGAGGAGTTCGTCGACCCATCCGGTGCCGACGGAGTCGGTGAGCCAGCGTTGGATTTGGTCGGGTCGGTGTTCTTTGTCGTTGCAATTGGTGCGGGCGGCCCATTCGGACATTCGGATCCGGGTTTCGTAGAGGGTGCGGTGCCAGTCGGCCATGGCGGAGGCTGCTTGGGTGGGGTCGTAGGCGACTTCCCAAGCGCCTTTGAGTGCGGTGAGTTCTTCGATGAGCGCGCCGTGGCGCCACCAGCAGCGGGGTAGTTCGCGTTTGTCGAGCGCGTACCGGATGCCGAGCCAGCTGACGAATGCGGCCAGGTCGCCCCACACCGGTTCGGCATCCGCGCCGTCGAGGTCTTCGGCCGGCCGCGCGAGCGCACCGATTCTTCGATGCGGGAGTGCGAGCTATCGGGCACGGTGGAGGACTCGTGCGCCGAGCCGAGATTTTCGGCCCGATCCTCCGCAGCGGCGGCATGCGCGGAAGGCGTAGGTGAAGACGCTGCCCCAGTGCTTGCCGCGGCCCTTGCACGCGCCGCAGTTGGTGAATGGATGGATTCTGAGAGAAATGATGTAGCCGGCTACGAGCAGTCCGGCAACGACAAGAAGCGCCATTCCGACCCCCTCGGTACGGATACTGGAAGTACCAAGCGAGCGTAAATAAGGGGTCCGACACTCCACCATGCGATTTCGATAGCACCCGCGACGGCATGCTCCGCGGCGACGGCCATGAACGTGCGTTGACCCGGGCCTATGTGCGACGGACCCGCCGGTGGGCGTTATGCAGCAGGCGCCGCCGAGAGTTCCGACCGTGTTTGGGGAAGCCGCCGTTCACGCTGAGCCGTCGTCGGCGAACAGCTTGTCCAGATCTTGCCAACGCCACGGCTTGTGCATCCGATCGACCGTGCGGGCCAGGGCATTCGGAGGCACCAGCAGCACAGGGCAGCAGGCGTGGTCGAGGCAGTAGCGGCCGATTGAACGCCGGAACCGTTGAAGCCGCCGTTGCCGTGGCGCTCCTACGACCAAGAGATCCTCGTCCCGGCGGGCCGCGTGGACCAGCACCTGGCCGGGCCGTCCGGGCATGGCGATCCGGGATACAGCAACGTCGTCCGGGATTCCGCCCATGGCCTGGGCGAAGGCACGCTGGACCGCATTGAGGGCGTCTCGTTCGCGCGCTGCTGTGAGGTGCTCGATATCCGGCGACGGCTCAATGGGGGGCCCGAACATCGGCCACCCGGTCGACGTCGTACGAACGCGGTCTCGGTCGTACGGAGCGGCGAAGGCCCGTACGGCCAGTAACTCCCGCCGCAGAAGCCGGGCCTGCGCAACGGCGGTTCGAAGCGCCCGCAGCCCGGCTGGGAGGTCATCCACCCCGACGACGACACATGCAGATCTCGCCATCTGGCCGTCCTCAGTCGGTTTCGTGCTGGCACCACGATTTCCGGCGCCGCGACGATTCAGAAGTGCCGCAAGCACCGGAACGAAGGGACCTTCGGCTCGGCGCGCGGCTGCGCTTAGACCCGCGAGCGTCCGCGATCGGCGGAGTTGTCCCCCTCCCGGAGAGGTTTCGCCAGGTGGTCCAGCAGGCGACTCGATCCTGCGAGCCACGCCAGTCCGCGCCTGCGCCGCGCAGACGTGTCGGGTCGCTAGGCGAGACGGGGTGGGAAGCCGCCGGTGGCGATCGGGCCCCAGCGTTCGATGTGGACGCGGATCAATGACTTGCCTTGCCGGGCCATGGCGTCGCGGTATTCGTCCCAGTCCGGGTGCTCGCCGGAGATGCAGCGGAAGTACTCCACGAGACCGTCGAGCGCTTCGGGCATGTCGAGCACCTCGGCTCGGCCGTCGACCTGGACGTACGGGCCGTCCCAGTCGTCGGAGACCACGCAGACCGACACCCGTGGGTCGCGTCGTGCGTTGCGCGTCTTGGCCCGGTCCGGGTAGGTCGAGACCACGATCCGATCGTCGGTGTCGACGCCGCAGGTCACCGGGGACATCTGGGGACGTCCGTCCGACCGGCTCGTGACGAACACGCCCTTGTGGCGCGGTCGGAGAAACTCCAGCAGCGTCGCATGATCGGCGCGTTCGGCGGTTGCGATGCGGGGCATGCGTCGAGCCTCTCACGCGCCGCCACCACGGTCGATCAGGGTCTACCTCGCGGCTGCCACCGCCGCGGGCAGGTCGGTCATCGTCGCGATGACATGGTCAGCGTCGGTCAGCCGTTCGGCCGGAGTCATGCCGGCGTAGCCGATCACGGTCATGCCGGCCGCCTTCGCTGCCTCGACGCCGTACGGGCTGTCCTCCACGACGATCGAGGCGGCCGGGTCGGCACCGAGCTGCTCGGCGGCGTACAAGAACAGATCCGGGTACGGCTTACCGCGCTCGACATCCTCGGAGCTGAAGATCCGTCCGGCGAACCGGTCGTAGAGCCCCACCGTCTTGAGCGCGACCTGGATGCGCTCGTGGGTGCCGCTGGATGCCACGCAGGTCGGCAGGTCGATCGCGTCCAGGGCAGCCTCGACACCGGCGACGGTCGTCAGCTCGGTACGCATCCGCGCGAACAGCCCGTCGTGGTAGCGGCGTTCGAGATCGGCCGGCAGTGGGTGACCGAGCTTCGCCTCGACGACCTGTCGAACGTAGGGCAGGTTGGTTCCCATGTAGCGGTCGACGGTCTCCTCGTACGTGGTCGGATCGCCGTAGTCGGTCAGCAGGTCCGCGAGTACGTGGTTGGCGATCGGCTCGCTGTCGACGAGGACGCCGTCGTTGTCCAGGATCAGCAGGTCCACGGTCAGCGACCGTACCGTCGAAAGCCACGCGACGCGGCATCGTCCGACATGCTGGTCTCGTTCATCGCAAAGGAGTCGGGTGGGATGTGGGCGTACCGCGTAGAGGGTCCGATGCGGCTGGTCCGCCACGAGACCGCGCGACCGCAGGGGACCGAGCTGACGGTCGGCGAGGTCGTCGTTCCGTTTCGCGCCGGCGGCATTTGCGGCAGCGACATCCCGCATTGTCGCGATGTCGGCACCGGCCCCGATCCCGAGCCGTTCGGCTGGTCGCTGCACGAGATGGTCGGCGAGATCGTGGCCTCCCGCTCCGACCTCGACGTCGGGCAGCGGGTCGTCGGATGGGCGACGAACTCGCGGGGACTGCGCGAGTACGTCCGGAACTCCGCCGACGAGCTCTTGGCCATCGACCTCGACCTCGACGATGTCCATGCCGTGGCGCTCCAGCCGCTTGCATGTGTGCTGCACGCGCTGTGCCGGTTGCCGCCGATCGCCGGCATACGGACCGTGGTGATCGGCCTCGGACCGATCGGCCTGCTGTTCGGACACGCGCTCAAGGATGCCGGCGCCGCATCGGTCGTCGGTGTCGATCCGATCGATCGCCGCGACATCGCCGCAGCCTACGGCCTCGATCGGGTCGAGTGCCTGAGCAGCCGCGCCTGGTCGCATCACCCCGACGCGGCCGACGGCTTCGACCTCGTGATCGAGGCGGTGGGCCACCAAGTCGGGACGCTCGAGGACGCGATCACCGTGGCGGCGCCTGAGGCGACAATCGTCTACTTCGGCAATCCGGACGACGACTATTACCCGATCCGGCTCGGGGCGATGATGGACAAGCGACTGACGCTGCGGGCCGGACGGACGCCGATCCCCGAGCGCCGGGCGGCTCTGCGGCGTGCGGTCGACTACGTCGCGCGCTATCCCGATCTGTTCTCCATGTACGTCACCGACGTGCTGCCGGTCGACCAGGCCGCGCAGGCGTACGAGATCGCCGGTCGGCCGGCGCCGGGTCGGCTGAAGGTCGTGATCGACGGCGGGTCGGGAGCGCGTCAACGTCCCTGAGCCGGACCCGCCCCATGGCAGCCGACTCGAGGGTACGTTGGCCATCGTGGTCGGAGGACGCTCGCCGCAGCCTGATCCGACGCCGACGGAGGAACCGATGCCCAAGGACGACCCGCTAGCCGCCGCGATCGCGGACCTGTCTCGCGAGATCGGTGTCGACCCGGACGGTGTCCAGGTGGTGGTGTACGAGCAGGTCACCTGGCGCGACGGCAGCCTCGGATGTCCCAAGCCCGGGATGATGTATACCCAGGCACTGGTCGACGGCTATCGGATCGTCCTCCGGGCCGGCGGCGAGGAGGTTGCTTACCACGGCAGCACCGGCCGACCGCCGTTCCGCTGTGACCACCCCAACCCAGAGGGTGCCATCGGCGGCTGATCAGTCAGATCGAAGGTCGCGCCGGCGAGCCGAGCCGCTACTTCAGCTGTCCCCTGATCGCTCCGGCCTGGAACGCCGCGTTGTGGACGTTGACGTAGAAGGCCTTCGGATCCGCGGTGATCTCGGATGCCAACGCCGAGCTGATCTCGGTGCAGGCCTCGACCGGTGAGCCGGAGCCGTCGCCCACCGAAAGCGGGATCACGATCGGGCCGGCGACCTCGCGCGGGCCGCGGTGGACGTGCGCCGCGAACGCGGTGTCGATATCGGCCCACTCGAGCGTGTAGCAGAAGGTCGTGCCGTCGATGTCGTAGGTGAAGAAGCCGTGCCCGTCGGCGTCCGCATCGGCCGCCTCTTGTTCTCCGTTGAGTGGGATCGCGGGCGAGTCCGATGCCGATGCTGATGTCGCGCCGAGGAACGTCAGGGTGAGTGAGGCCGCGCCGAGAATGGCGAGGGTACGCATGATGCCTCCACAGGTAGTACTTCCCGAGAGGGTGCGTAAATACTACGGATCATCCGCAGCGCAGGGATTGCACCAGAGCCAACGTTGTCCGATACGCCGATGACCCGGGTACGCCGTGCCGCCGACCGGTGGACCGCGTCCTGCCGGTTCAGTCCTCGAGGTCCGTCGTCGACCGGCGAGCATCGGCCGCGAACGTACCCGTCAATAGCCGCCGATCGTGCGCAGTTCGTCGAGCGTGAGGCCCGGCTCGGCCTCCGTGTCGCCGTCGCGTCGCATGCCGGCGAGCAGCAGGTCGAGATGCCGATGCGCCATGCGTTCGTCCAGCTCCCTCGAGATAGGCGCGGGGAGTGGATGGGCCAGCCGCACGATGATCAGGCCGATGTCGCCGAAGGTCACGTCGGGCCGGAGGCTGCCCTCGGCATGCGCGGCGTCGATGATGGCGTCGGCCGGCGCGCTCGCGCGATCGCGGGCGGCCCGAAGCTCCGGATCGTTGAGGTCGACCCGGCCCATCAGCGCTGGGATCACGGCCGCGATCCGGATGTCGAGTGCGGCGTGCATGTAGGCCGCGATGGCCCCGAACGCGTCAGGTGCCTCGTCGCGGGCGCGCTCGGCCGCGGCACCGGATTGGGCCAGGGCGTCGAGTACGACGGTACGCATCAGCGCCTGGCGGTCGGGAAACCGGCGGTACAGCGTGCCGATCCCGACGCCGGCGCGCCGAGCGATCTCCTCGAGAGGAGCATCCGCGCCGCGTTCGGCGAAGACGTCTCGGGCCGCCGCGAGCAACTGCTCCTGGTTGCGCTGCGCGTCGGCGCGTAGCGGTCGGGCCATCTCGTCCCTCGCTTTCGCCCTTGTGTGCTGCTGCCGAGAAGTCTATTGTATAACCGGAGGCTAACCCTCCGCTTAGCTCATAACCGACCACGGTCTCGCTGGAAAGGAACCGGCCGATGTCCGCACCCGATACGACCGCCGGCGCGTCGGCGCCGCCGGATCAGCACCCCGACCGACGTTGGATCGCTCTCGTCGTGATCGCCGTGGCGCAACTGATGGTCGCGCTTGATGCGACGATCGTGAACATCGCGCTGCCGACCGCCCAGAGTGCCCTCGATTTCGACGACGGCGACCGTCAGTGGGTCGTCACCGCGTACACGCTGTCGTTCGCCGGCCTGCTCCTGCTCGGTGGCCGGGCCGCCGATCACTTCGGCCGGCGGCGCGCGTTCCTCGGCGGCCTGGTCGGGTTCGCCGCGGCGTCTGCGCTGGCCGGCGCGGCCCAAAATTTCCCGATGCTCGTCGGCGGCCGGGCCCTGCAGGGTGCCTTCGCGGCCGTGCTCGCCCCAACCGCGCTGTCGCTGATCGGGAGCACCTTCACGACGCCGGCCGAGCGGGCGAAGGCGTTCGGTGTCTACGGCGCGGTCGCGAGCAGCGGCGGCGCCATTGGCCTGCTGCTCGGCGGCGTACTGACCGAATACCTCGATTGGCGCTGGTGCCTCTACGTCAACGTCGTCATCGCCGGAGTGGCGTTGATCGCCGGCCGGGCAGTGTTGCCTAGCGCCCAGGCACAGGCCCGGGTCCGCGTCGACATCGCCTCCGGTGTGCTCGCGACCGCTGGGCTCGCCGCGATCGTGCTCGGCTGCAGCCAGGCGGTGCCGCACGGGTGGGGATCGCTGGAGGTGCTCGGCCCGCTCGTCGGTGGCATCGCACTGATGGCGCTTTTCATCCTGCGACAGGCGCGGAGCGAGTCGCCGCTGCTGCCGCTCCACATCCTCGCCGACCGGTCCCGCGCGGGCGCCTATCTCGCCGTGGCGACCTCGGTCGTCGGCATCTTCGGCATGTTCCTGATGCTCACGTACCACTTCCAGACGGTGCTCGACTACAGCCCGGTCGAGGCTGGGTTGGCGTTCCTCCCGCTGTCGGCGGCAGTGTCGTTCAGCTCGTACGGGATCGCCAGCCGCATGCTGACTCGGGTGGCGCCGCGTACGTTGATCGTTCCCGGTCTCGTCGTCGCGGCCGCCGGACTGGGCCTGCTCAGTCAGCTCGACCCGTCCAGCGGATACGTCACGCTGATCCTGCCGGCGCAGGTGCTCGTCGGGATCGGACTCGGCTGCGTGTTTACGCCGGGCATCAGCGTCGCCACGTCAGGCGTCGACCCGCGCAACGCCGGCATCGCGGCCGCCGTCGCCAACACGTCGATGCAGATCGGCGCCTCGATCGGGACCGCGGTGCTCAACACCGTGGCGATCACCGCCGCCAGCAGCTACGTCGCCGCTCACGTCGGGGCGCCGGCGATCGACGGCGTGGTGCACGGCTTCGCCAGCGCGACGACGCTGGCGGCGATCCTGCTCGGCTGCGTCGCCGTCATCACCGTGGTTCTGGTGCGTACCCCGAAGCCGCAGCCGCACTGACGGTCACGGGTCGCGACCCCTGTCAGACCCCGCGTGAGTTCCGAGTTGTGGCCGGTGGCGCCCCGATCACCGACCACAACGCGGAACTCATGCGGAGGCGCGGCCGAGGCGTACGCAGCAGGGGCCCGACTCCGGGTCGGCCTCGGCCGTCCATCCGTCGTCGGCCAGGCCGCTCAGGAGTCCGTCGACGAGGTGCAGGTTCATCCGGCAGACCGTGTCCGGGTAGTCCGCCGCGAGATCGCGAAACGGGCAGTTGCCGAGGCGGACCCGGTCTCCAACATCGCGAGGCTCGAAGCCTAGGCGCCGCAGGGTGTCGACGACCGGAGCGGGACGGGCGTCGGCTCCGAGCTCGGCGCCGACTCGATGGGCCCGCTGCCCGAGGAGCTCGGCGGCGGGTTCGCCGGTACGCGTCGACTGCTCGATCGCGCCGGCGAGCAGCCGTCCGGCCAGGTCGTACTTGCGCTCGGGCAGATTGACCGAGATCTGGCGCGACGTCCGTCGGTAGAGCTTGGCGGGACGGCCGGCGCCGGGGCCGCTGCGTCCGGAGCGCCGGGCGTACGTCGTCTCGAGCAGGCCCTGGTCGACCAGCCGATCGAGGTGGAAGGCCGCGTTGGACCGGGGTACGCGGAGCGCGGCGGCCGCCTCGTCGCGCCCGACCGGCTCCGGGGCGGTGGCGACGTAGTCGTACAGCCGACGCCGCGTCGGCTCGTCGAGCGCGGCGATCGCGGTCAGGTCCGGGTCCGGGCCGTTCGGGTCTGCGGTCACGTTCTAAAGGTAACCGAGGTTGACGAAAGATCGAGAGGATTCTAAAGTTAATCATCGCTAATTTTAGAAGGAGGTCGGACCGAGATGACCGCTCACACCACATCGCAAAGCGCCACCGGAGCCCGGGAGTTGAGTGATCCCGGCTACCAGGGATTCCTGCTGCTTCGCACCGTTTTCACCGTGGCCCCGATCCTGTTCGGGCTCGACAAGTTCACCAATTGGCTCGTCGACTGGCCCGTCTATCTGGCGCCCTGGGTCAACGACATCGTCCCCGGATCGGGGCAGGACGCGATGTACGTCGTCGGCGTCATCGAGATCGTCGCCGGCCTCGTTGTCGCGGCGGCGCCTCGGTTCGGGGGGCTGCTGGTTGCCGCATGGCTCGCCGGGATCATCATCAATCTGCTGTCGATCCCGGACTACTACGACATCGCGCTGCGTGACTTCGGCCTCCTGGTCGGCGCGCTCGCCCTGTCACGCTTGGCCGTGAAGTACGGCGGTCGCCAGTCCGTGACGACCTAGAGCTCCCAGCCGTCACCGTCTTGTTGCTGCTTCGACGCGATCGCGTGGCCGGCGGCGGCTTACGCTGCCCGCCGGAGGGAGCTGCTGTGACCGGCCAAGCGACGCGGATCAACGTGCGCCGACTCGCGCCTGGAGACGACTGGGCTGTCGCGCGCGTACTCGCCGCAAGCCTGGCCGACGACCCGGCCATCCAAAACCTGGTGGACGATCCGAGCCTGCATGAGCGGCTGCTTCGGCGGCACCTGAGCGGGTTGGCCCACGACACCGAGCAACACGGCACCGGCTACCTGGCCCGAATCGGAGGCATCCCGGTCGGGGCCGCCCTGTGGTACGAGCCCGGCTCGTGGCGCGCCGCGGACCGAAATCCGCGACGCGGCCGGACCTGGGGACGCCAGGCGCGGAAGCTGGCCCGGGTCGAGGACGCTCTCGTACGCGAGGCGGCCTCCGAGGACGGGTGGTACCTCCGAGCGCACGGCGTCGATCCGCGGCATCAGGGGCGCGGTATCGGCGCCCGGCTCATCGCCCCGATCCTCGAGGCCGCCGACTCCCACGGGGTCACGTGCGCGCTCCACACGTCAAACCCGGCGAGCCGGGCGTTTTACGAGCGCTTCGGCTTCGTCTCGGTCGATGCGTTGCACCCGGTCGTCCCGGGCGGTCCGGCGTACCTGCGGATGCGGCGGCACCCGCAGTAGATGCCGGATTACCGCATGGCGTACTCCCATATCGACCCGAAGAGGCGCACTATTGGCATGTGAGACCGTCTCGGGACAACGATCTGGACGTCCTGACCGATCTGGCGCTCGCCGCCCAGGCCGGTGATCGCTCGGCGCTTGTCGAGCTCAGTCGCGGGCTCCAGCAGCCGGTCTATCGACTCGCACTCCGCTTCAGCGGGCACCCGTCCGACGCCGAGGACGTCGCGCTCGAGGTGATGCTGCGCCTCCTGACGACGCTGGAGACCTACGACGGTCGGCGACGGTTGACGCTGTGGGTGTACGCCAACGCCGTCCGCCAACTGCTTCGGACCGAGCCCCGATCGGCGAAGCGGGCCGCCACCGAGCATCCCACGGAGGCCGACGACTCTCTGCTGCGGCTATCGCGGAAGCAGCGCGTCGCCTACATCGTGAGCGACGTGCTCGGGTTCACGGTCGTCGAAGGAGCCGACATCGGTGCGACCGACCAGGCGACATTCTCCGAGTGGTTGGCGGAGGCTCGGGCGTCGCTGCGATCGCGGCAGCAGGTGCCGGATCCGGACGGGGCGGCACCCGAGACGGTGTGGTCACGCCTGGTGGCGACGATGCCGACTCATCTCGGCGCGGACTGAGTCGGGGCACCGACTCGGCTGGGGCACGCGCGAGTGCCAATACTCGACCCCGGAGTCCCCGATGCGATCGACCGACCCGATGCAGTCGCCCCAGCGGGCCCGGCAGCTCGGCATCGCGCCGGGGGAGCTCGCGCCGGGCGCCCTCAACGCGATCACCGATGTCGCCGGCGTACGCGTCGGGCACGCCACCGTGGTCGAGGGCGATGACATCCGTACCGGCGTCACCGCCATCGTCCCGACCGACCTCGGGCCGGCCCGTCGTACGCTGCCGGCGGCCGTCGCGATCGGCAACGGATTCGGCAAGCTCGTCGGCGCAACCCAGATCGCCGAGGTCGGAGCCATCGAGACACCGATCCTGCTGACGTCGACACTGTCGGCGTTTCGGGTCGCCGACGCACTGGTGGGCTACCTGGTCGAGTTGCCGGGCAACGAGGAGCTGACGACCGTCAATCCGGTGGTGGGCGAGACCAACGACGGTTTTCTCTCCGACATCCGACGGCGGCCGATCTCCGAGGAGCAGGTACGGCGGGCGCTCCTTGACGCATCGGACGGCCGGCCCGGCGAAGGATGCGTCGGCGCCGGCACCGGGACGATGGCGCTGGGCTACAAGGCGGGCATCGGCACCTCGTCGCGACGCGTCGACGTCGGCGGCTTGCCCGGCACGCTCGGCGCCCTCGTCCAGAGCAACTTCTCCGGTCGCCTCACGGTGCTGGGTGTCGACGCGTCGCCGACAGCGCTGCTCGCCGATCGACGCGACGAGGCCGAGCCGCCGGGCAACTCCTGCATGATCGTCGTCGCGACCGATGCCGGGCTCGACGCTCGTCAGCTGGGGCGGCTGGCTCGCCGGGCGATCTTCGGGCTGGCCCGGGTGGGGTCGCATTTCACGCCGAACAGTGGTGACTACGCGATCGCGTTCTCGACGGCGCCGTCGGATGCGACGACGCCGGACGACCGGCACCTTCGCCAACTGTTTCTGGCAGCGATGGAGTCGGTCGAGGAGGCCGTACTCAATTCACTGCTGATGGCGACCACGACCGTCGGACATCGTGACCGGCGGGCCGAGGTGCTGCCGCATGACGCACTCCGGGCGCGGCTGATCGAGGCCGGCGCGATCGCGGAGTGACCATCGACGCCGACGCGGACTCAGTCGGGCAGCTGGCGAAACTCCACCACAGCGATGCCGAGATCCCGAAAACGACTGAGGACGCGGTCGAGGTGGGTTCGATCGGCCACCGACCCGAACAGCGCCGTCCCCCCGGCCGGACCGCGCGCCGCATCGAACTCGGGAAACCCGGCCAAGACGGTGCCCGACAACTCTCCGTCGATCAGAAACTCCACCCGCATCCGGCCGCTGTCGGCCCGACCTTTGGACGTGCCACCCCGGTTCATCTCCGGTGAACCTCCGATGCGGACATGTCTCAGCGTGTGGCAGTTGCATCGCGTCGAGCATCACCCGAGCAAGGTGAGCTGCTGACGCCCGTCCGATGGACGGAATCTCGTACCGGATCAAAGTCATGTACCGCGTCATACCTCGCTCCGACGTCCACCGGAGTGCCTTGCTGGGTTGGGGTCGCGGACGCGGATGTGTTTCACTCCCCCGAGGACAGCGCAACCATTTCGAGATGTAGGTGATCCAGGGTGGCTGCCGGACGCCATCGCGGAGCACGGAGGCACAAGCCTCGCCGACTACTGATCGTGGGAGGTGTGATCGCCGCGGCCTTTGCGGCCGACCAGGCTGGCGCCATGTGGGCCGGCCAGCAGGAATCCTCGACCGCCTCACCAAGGGAACACCTGGTCGAGCAGCACCCGTCAGTCGCGCCGGCCTTGCCGGAGCGGCCGAGCCGAAGCGATGGTGAGCGGCCGAGCCGTACCGACGAACGCAGATCGCTGGGCTCGAAGCCGCAAGACATCGGGTCGACCGACGTCGCTCCGGCCATCGCGACGAAGCCCAGATTTCTGACCGAGGACCTCAACGTCTGGACCGGTCCGGGTGAGGACACCAGGTTGCTGACGGTCCTCGACGAGGGATCCAAGATCCAGGCGACCGGCCACGTCGTCGACGGCTGGGCCGAGGTCGTTTACAACGAGAAGCTGCGGTGGGTCAACGCCGACTACCTGTCGACGGACAAGCCCGAAGACGACACCGTTGCGTCCGGCAACACCTCCGGTGACGACTCGACCGGAGGCGACACGTCTGGTGGCGACGAGTCCGGAGGCCTCTCCGACGCACCATGCGCGTCCGGGTCCGCGGTCGAGGACGGCCTCGTCGCCAACGCGATTGCGGTGCATCGTGCGATCTGTGCTGAGTTTCCCGAGGTCACGACGTACTACGGGCTCCGGCCCGGTGACGACGGCCCGCACGGCACTGGGCACGCGATCGACTCCATGGTCCCGGACAGTGCGACGGGCGACGCCATCGCCGAGTTCGTCCAGGACAATTACAAGGCACTCGGCGTCAGCCAGATCATTTGGGCTCAGCACATCTGGACGGTCCAGCGCATGAGCGAGGGCTGGCGCTGGATGGAGGACCGCGGGTCGGCCACGGCCAACCACTACGACCACGTCCACGTCACCGTCTACTGACCCATCGCCAGCCACGTTGTCAGCCCTGAGTAGCGCAGAGCCCGACCCAGGGCTGACAACTAGGCGCGCTCGGCACCCAGGCGTACGGCCCGCCCGTTGACAGCGCGTCGGCACCGGCGTACGTTCGCTGTTTGATAGGGAACCTTCCTATCAAACGTCAAGGCGCACGGGCGGATCATGACCCGAGACGGCACACCTCGACTGCTTCGCAGCCTCAACGACCGAGCGGCGCTCGACGTGCTGCTCGAGCGCGGCCCGCTGACCCGCGGACAGCTGGGTGAGCTGGCCGGCCTCTCCAAGCCGACCACCGCGCAACTGCTGGCCAGGCTCAAGGCCGCCGGACTGGTTGTCAACGGCGGCCGAATCAGCGGGCGACCGGGTCGAAGCGCCCAGCTGTACGAAATCAACGCGCGTGCCGCCCACGTAGCAGCGCTCGACGTCACGCCCACCCGCATCCTGGCCGCGGTGGCCGACATCACCGGCCAGATCGTGGGCGAGTACGAGCTCCGCACGCCGCGCCGAAAGGGAGCCGACGCCGTATCACACGTGAGCGAGGCCATCGATGGTGCGGCACACGACGCCGGCATCGACCGGACTCGGCTGCATCGCTTGGTGATCGGTACCCCCGGAGCATTCGACCCCAAGAGCCGGCGCTTGCGCTACGCGCGGCATCTGCCCGGATGGCACCACCCCGACCTGCTGGCCCGGCTGTCGGACACACTCGGGCTCCCGTTCGGGATCGACAACGACGTCAACCTCGCCGCGGTCGCCGAGCAGCACAGGGGACGGGCGCGCGGCCTTCCGAGTTTCGTGCTGCTATGGGGCGAGGAAGGTCTCGGCGCCGCCATCGTCATCGACGGTGCCCTGCACCGCGGCGCGACCGGCGGCGCAGGCGAGGTCGGCTTCCTCCCCATGCCGGGCACGCCCGTCGTCCGCAAGGTCGGGCGGAGCAACGCCGGAGGATTCCAGGCCCTCGCCGGCGGGCCGCAGGTCCTCGAGCTCGCCCGCGAGTACGGCCTGCGCGCGAGTACGCCCGACGTGGCGGTCGCCCGCGCCCTGACGACCCCGGGCGCGGGCGACCGGTTCCTCGACGCGCTCGCTTATCGCCTCGCGCTGGGGCTGGCAGCCATCGTATCCGTGATCGACCCCGAGCTCGTGGTCATCACCGGACGCGTCCTCAAGGCCGGCGGCGACCGGCTGCTCGACCTGGTGCGTTCGGAGCTCGCCGACCTCGCGGTGGCGCCGCCGCCGATCGAGCTCTCGGACATCCCAGAAAAACCGGTCTTGCACGGGGGTCTCTGCGTGGCCCTCGCGACCGCCCGCGACGAGGTCTTCGACACCATCCAGGCAAACCAGGCGGTCGGCGACAAGATCTGAGCCGACGTCCACATAGGAGATGAGAACCATGGCACGACTCCATCGGACGGTCGGCGTGACCGCTGCCGTCGTCCTTACGGCGGTCGGAGCGGCATGCACCGGCAGTACGAGCGGGGGCTCGGAAGACGATCCCACCGAGGAGACCACGATCACCTTCTGGCACGGCTGGAGCGCACCGAGCGAGATCGCCGCGATCGACGCGGCCGTCGAGGACTTCGAGGCCGAGTACCCCAACATCCACGTCGACGTCGTCAGCGCGATCACTGACGACAAGATCAACCAGGCCCTGCGCGCCGGTGGCGACAACGCACCGGACGTCGTGTCGTCGTTCACCACCGACAACGTCGGGCAGTTTTGTTCGTCCCATGTCTTCGTCGACCTCGCGCCGTTCTTCGAGGAGTCCGACATGGATCCCGAGGAGATCTTCCCGCAGACCTTGCTGGACTACACCCAGTTCGACGGCGTCCAGTGCAGCCTGCCGCTGCTGGCAGACGCGTACGGCCTCTACTACAACAAGGACGCCTTCGCAGCGGCTGGTATCGACTCGCCGCCGAAGACATTGTCGGAGTTCGAGGACGACGCGATCAAGCTGACCAAGTCCGACGGCGATACCTACTCTCAGCTCGGCTTCATGCCCACTTACCACGGGTACGAGACCGTCGTCAGCCACTACGCGGCGCTGTGGGGGCCGACGTACTTCGACGAGGACGGCAACTCGAACGCGGCGAACGATCCTGCGCTCAACGCCATGTTCGAGTGGCAGAAGCACATGGTCGACGTGCTCGGTGGCTACGACAAGCTGGAGAAGTACCGTACGACGTTCGGTGACGAGTGGGGCTCGAAGCACCCGTTCATGACCGGGCAGGTCGCGATGCAACTTGACGGTGAGTGGCGCGCCGGCATGATCGACGACGCCGGTGTCGACTTCGACTGGGGTGTCGCGCCGTTCCCCGTCCCCGACGACCAGGCCGACACGTACGGTAAGGGCTATCTCAGCGGCACCATCATCGGGATCGCGAGCACCAGCGAGAAGCAGAACGCGGCATGGGAGTTCGTGAAGTACATGACCACCGATACCGACGCTGTCGTCAACTTCGCCAACGCGATCCACAACGTCCCGTCGACGCTGGACGCGCTGCAGTCGCCGAACCTCGAAGTGACCCCAGCCTCCAAGGTCTTCATCGAGATCGCGCAGGATCCGAACAGCAACACGACACCGGCGAGCCCGAATGGCGGCGCGTACCAGCAAACGCTCCAAGACGTCGGCTACGGCTACGAATCCGGTGAGATCACCGACCTGCACGCCGCGCTGGAGGATGCCGACGAACAGATCGATGCCGACATCGCACAGTCCCAGTGACGCCAAACCTGACCCGTTCCTGACATGAGCCGCGTCGCCTCGCCGGCAACGACCCGCCCGCTACGCACGTCATCGCTGCGGGCGAGTCGGTGGCGCAACCGGCTGCGGATCATGGCGTTCCTGTCGCCGTGGCTGCTCGGGACCGGCCTGTTCTTCATCTATCCGCTGATCGCGACGGGCTACTTCTCGCTGATGAAGTACGACGGATTCACTCCACCGGAGTGGACCGGGTTCACCAACTGGGACTACGTGTTCAACGTCTATCCGTACTTCTGGCCGGCGCTGCGCAACACGCTCTGGCTGGTCTTCATCGTCGTTACCCTGCGCGTCTTGTTCGGCCTCGCGGTGGGCCTGCTCGTGGTCAAGCTGCGGCGGAGCGCCGGAGCGTTTCGCACCCTCTACTACGCGCCGCATCTGGCGCCGCCGGTCGCGGCGACGATGGCGTTCGTCTTCCTGCTCAACCCGGGAACCGGCCCGGTCAACACCATCCTGGGCCGGCTCGGCCTGCCCGAGCCGGGTTGGTTCAACGACCCGGCCTGGTCGAAGCCCGCGCTGACCCTGCTGGTCTTGTGGGGCATCGGCGACCTGATGATCATCTTCATGGCGGCCCGCCTCGACGTGCCGGTGGAGCAGTACGAAGCGGCCGGGCTCGACGGCGCCGGCGCGTTCTCGCGATTTCGCTTCGTGACGCTGCCAAACATCCGGCCGATCCTGGTGTTCGCCTCGGTGGTCGGCGTCATCGAGATCATGCAGTTCTATACCGAGCCGCTGGTCGCCGGGAAGGTCGCCAGCGGTCAGATCGGCGGCTCGGGGCAGCAGATCGAGCCCGGCTATCCGAGCAAGTCGACGCTGACCCTGCCTGAGCTGGTGTACAACCTCGGGTTCCAGCGGTTCGACATCGGCGCGGCCTGCGTGATCGCGCTGGTGCTGTTCGCCCTGTCGATGGTGTTCGCGATCTTCCTGATGCGGCGGGGCTCAGGATTCCTGGCGCCGGAGGACTGACATGGCCGAGGGAACCGTTGTCGCCACCGAGGTCCGTCCGGAGGGCAGTACGCTCCGACAGCCGGCCGGCCCGTCGTGGCCGGGCCGGCCCGCGCTCGAATGGATCGGACTGCACGCGATCGCCGTGGCGGCGGCGCTCTTCTTCATCCTGCCGGTCTTCTTCGTCCTGCTGACCTCGGTCATGACCGATCAGCAGGCGCTGACGCGCGACCTGTGGCCGCAGTCGTGGGAGTGGCACAACTTCGAGACGGTGTGGAACACCCCGGGCTTCCTGACCTGGTGGCGCAACACGCTGATGTACGCCGGCCTGGGTACGGCGCTCATGCTCGTGTCGAGCATCCCCGTGGCGTACGCGCTCGCCCGGTTCCGGTTCCGTGGCCGCAACGTCGTGATGATGGTCGTGATCGCGACGATGATGCTGCCGCCACAGGTGGTCATCGTCCCGCTGTACCTCGTGTGGTCGCGACAGTTCGACCTGACCGGGTCCCTGTGGCCGCTGATCATCCCGCTCGCGTTCGGTGATCCGTTCTCGATCTTCCTGCTGCGCCAGTTCTTTCTCACGATCCCGCAGGAGTACGTCGATGCCGCCAAGGTCGACGGGTGCAGTGACTTCTGGGCGATGATGCGCGTCGTACTGCCGATGGCCAAGCCGGCAGTCGCCGCCGTGGCGCTGTTTCAGTTCTTCTACTGCTGGAATGACTACTTCGGGCCGCAGATCTATGCGAGTGAGAATCCGGGTGCCTGGACGCTCAGCTACGGGCTCGAGTCGTTCAAGAGCGCACACCACACGAACTGGAATCTGACGATGGCCGCCACGCTGCTCGTGATGGCGCCGGTGATCATCGTGTTCTTCTTCGCACAGAAGGCCTTCGTCGAGGGCGTCACGCTGACGGGAGTCAAGGGATGAAGGTATCCGTTGTCGGTGGTGGCTCGACGTACACGCCGGAGCTCGTCGACGGTTTCGCGCGTCTCGGCTCGACGCTGCCGGTCGACGAGCTGGTTTTGATCGACCCGGCACCCGACCGGCTGGATGTCGTCGGCGGGCTGGCCCGGAGGATCCTCGCCCGGCAAGGCCACCCGGCGCGGTTGACGCTGACCGACGACCTCGACGCCGGTGTGGAGGGCGCCGACGCGGTGCTGCTCCAGCTTCGAGTCGGCGGCCAGGCGGCCCGTCAGGGGGACGAGACGTGGCCGTTGGAGTGCGGTTGCGTCGGCCAAGAGACGACCGGCGCGGGCGGTCTCGCCAAGGCGCTCCGTACGGTGCCCGTCGTGCTCGACATCGCGGATCGCGTCCGGCGGCAGAGCCCCGACGCGTGGATCATCGACTTCACCAACCCGGTGGGCATCGTGACCCGTGCCCTGCTGCAGGCCGGCCATCGGGCGATCGGGTTGTGCAACGTGGCGATCGGCTTCCAGCGCCGGTTCGCGGCGATGCTGGGTGTCGCTCCCGACGAGGTCGAGCTGGACCACGTCGGGCTCAACCACCTCACGTGGGAGCGGGCGGTCCGCGTGGGCGGTGAGGACCGGCTGCCCAAGCTGCTCGCCGACCATGCCGACGAGATCGCGGCCGACCTCGGGCTGCCGCCCGATCTGCTGCGCGAGCTCGGCGTCGTGCCTTCGTACTATCTGCGCTACTACTACGCCCACGACGAGGTCGTACGGGAGCTCGCGAACCGACCGTCTCGCGCTGCGGAGGTCGCCTCGATCGAGCGCCGGCTGCTCGACATGTACGCCGACCCCACGCTCGACACCAAGCCCCGCCTGCTGTCGCAGCGTGGCGGCGCGTACTACTCGGAGGCGGCCGTCGAGTTGGTCGCCGACCTGCTGCGCACGGGCGGCGACGGCGGACCGGGTTTTGGCGCTGGGGACCCCTGCGACGAACCTATTGGCGCTGGGGACCCCAGCGACAACGTCCGCGTCGTCAACCTGCGCAACCACGCCACCCTGCCGTTCCTCCCCGACGACGCGGTCATCGAGGTGCCGGCGAGTGTCGGTCCGGATGGCGCCCGCCCGCTGCCGGTCGAGCCACTGGCACCGCTGTACGCCGGGCTCGTCGCGGCTGTCACGGCTTATGAGCACCTGGCCCTCGACGCCGCTCTGTACGGTGGGCGCCAACGCGTCTTCGAGGCCCTCCTCGCGCATCCGCTGGTCGGCCAGATCGAACTCGCCGACGGCCTGACCGACCGCCTGATCGCCCACAACCGCACCCATCTGGCGTGGGCCTGACGTGATGAGCGGACCCCAGACGAGCGCTCCGGCGGCGGTGCTGGCCATCGACGCCGGCAACAGCAAGACCGACCTCGCGATCATCGCCGTCGATGGCCAGGTGATGGGCACCGCCCGCGGACCGGGCTTCAAGCCGCATCTGGTCGGCGCTGCTGAAGCCGTGTCGGGTCTGGCGCCTCTGGTCGCCAAAGCAGCCGCCGAGGCCGGCCTCGCGTCGCGCCAAGGCGTCGGCCTCGTCGAGCACGTCTCGGCGTGCCTCGCCAATGCCGACTTCCCCTCCGAGCGGCGACAGCTCGGCGAGGCGATCGACAGCCAGCGATGGGGCCGGACGAGCGACGTCGTCAACGACACGTTCGCACTGCTCCGCGCCGGCAGTGAACGGTCGAGCGGCATCGCCGTCGTCTGCGGGGCCGGCATCAACTGCACCGGACGGCTGCCCGACAGACGGGCCGCGACGTTTGCCGCCATCGGGCAGATCTCGGGTGACTGGGGCGGCGGAGGGCACCTCTGGCAGGAGGCGATGTGGTGGGCCGCCCGCGCCGAGGACGGCCGCGGCGACGAGACCCGGCTGCGTACGGCGCTGCCGCGGCACTTCGAGCTGCCGACGATGGCCGCGCTCATCGAGGCGATTCATCTGGGTGCCGTGGCACTGGATCGCTGCCTCGAGCTGACGCCCGTACTGTTCGACGTCGCCGAATCCGGGGACGAGATCGCCGTCGAGATCGTCCGGCGACAGGCCCGTGAGATCGTGGCGCTGGCCGCCACCGCGATGAGACGGCTCGACGTACTGGACGAGCCGATCGAGGTCCTGCTCGGCGGCGGCGTACTGGCCGCGCGACCCCCACTGCTCATGACGTCGATCGATTCGCTGTTACGCGCGGCCGCCCCGCATGCCGTCACCCGCGTGGTGACGACGCCGCCGGTGATCGGCGCCGGTCTGCTCGGACTCGACCGGGTCGGCGCGACCGACGAGGCTCGGCAACTGCTCCGATCCGCGACTGACCGGCTCACTCAATGACCAACTCCACCGGGATGTTGTCCCGGGTGGCGGCGGAGTACGGGCAGGCCCGATGCGACGCGTCGACGAGGGACCGGCCTGCGGCGTCGCCCAGGTGGTCGGGCAGCTCGACCCGCAGGGTGGCCGCGAGCGTGAAGCCGGGACCGTTCGGTACGAGGCTGACCTCGGCCGTCACGGCGACGTCGCTGGCGTCGAGGCCCCTGCTGGCGGCGATCAGCTGCATCGTGGTCGAGAAGCACGCGGCCCAACCGGCCGCGAGGAGTTGCTCGGGATTGGTGCCGTGGCCCGTTCCGCCCATCTCCTTCGGCATGGCGAGATCGACGTCGAGTCGGCCGTCCGACGAGACGGCGCGAGCGCCGCGACCGGACGAGGTGGCGACGGCGGTGTACGTGGGGTCCATTGCGGTGTTCCTCTCCTGATGACGGTCGACCGGGTCGTCGATCCGATACCGACGATCACCCGCCCAGGGGGCTGGCTCAATGACGTCGTGGGTAATGCGGAGCGCGCTTACCCGCGAGGTAATGGCTCGTGTCGGTCCGCCGACTTAGGCTCGGGTGACATGAGCGTTGATCTTCTCGACGAGCCCCGGACCGTGGGCGAGCTGCTCCGGTTCTGGCGGCTGCGCCGGCGCTTCAGCCAGCTCGAACTGGCGCTGGAGGCGGAGATGTCGACCAGGCATCTCAGCTTCGTCGAGACCGGACGCGCACAGCCGAGCCGCCAACTGCTGCTGCACCTGGCCCAGCAACTCGATCTGCCGTTGGCCGAACGCAATCGGCTGCTGCTCGCTGGCGGCTTTGCGCCGATGTACCTCGACGAGCCGTACCAAGCCGAGACGATGCGGTCACTTCGCGACTCGCTGCGGCGCCTCCTCGACGCGCACCAGCCCAATCCGGCGCTGATCGTCGACGGGCTCTGGAATCTTGTCGAGGCCAACGATGCTGCCGCCCTGCTGTGGGACGGAGTCGATCCGGAGCTGTTGACGCCGCCGGTCAACATGCTGCGGTTGGCCGTCCACCCGGGCGGGCTGCCGCGCATCTCCTCGATGACCGCCGCCTGCAACACCCCGCTCATCCGCCAGCTCAAACGTCGCAGCCGCGACAACGCCGACGCCGCCCTTGCGGAGCTGGTCGACGAGGTCGAGTCCTATCTGCCCGACAAGCCCCCGGTGACCCCGCTCCACCAGCCCGTCATCACGATGGATCTCCACACCCGCGAGGGCGACGTGAGCCTCTTCACCGTTATCGCCACGCTGGGAGCACCGCTGGAGGTCACCGCGGCCAACCTCGCGATCGAGACGTTCATTCCGAGCGATGCCACCAGCGCGGCTCGGCTGCGTACTCTTGCGGGTTCCCCGACCGACGCCGGCGGTGACAACGGTCCAGACTGATCCCCATGAGCGATCAGACAGCACCCGATCTGAATGGGCCCAAGGCGGCCTTGCAGCACTACCTCCAGGCCAGTCGCGACGCGTTGATCTGGAAGCTCGACGGCCTCGGCGAGCGCGACCTCCGAATGCCTCGTACGCCGACCGGCACCAACCTGATCGGCATCGTCAAGCACGTGGCCAACATCGAGATCGGCTACTTCGGCGACACGTTCGGCCGCGAGTGGCCGACGCCCGAGGAGCGGATCACGGAGGATGCCTACGAGACCGATCCGCAGGCCGACTGGTACGCGACCGAGGACGAGACGTGCGACGGCATCATCGATCTGTACCGGCGGGTGTGGGCCTTCGCCGACGCGACGATAGAGGAGCTACCGCTCGATGCGGAGGGCCGAGTGCCGTGGTGGCCGGCGGATCGCAACCCGGTCAGTCTGGCGCGCATCGTCGTTCACGTCATCGTCGACCTGACCCGGCATCTCGGCCAGGCCGACATCCTCCGCGAGGGAGTCGACGGCGCGGTCGGCCTCCGCGCCGACGTCTCCAACCTCCCAGATGACGAGGATTGGCCGGCGTACGTCGCCAAGCTGACCGCACTCGCCGAACGGTATTGAACCTCGATGCGTGGACCCCCGCCCTTCGCGCGACCCTCGGCGGGCGCCTCGCTACCCGCGGCGCGCGGGGTCGTACCCGCGACGGCGCCGCGTCGTCGCTCGAAGCACTAACCCATGTGCGACTTCGCTCCTCCGCCTCGCGAGGCACTCCGCCGAGAGCCGCTCGCGCGGCCGCGGGTCCACGCGTCGAGGTTGGAGGGTTGCCGGGCGCGGGTGGCGCTTCGGTCAGTTAAAGACGCGCCCGACAACCCTTGGCTTTAGGCACCGAGGCGGGATTTGAGCCCGTCGAGCTCGGTCCAGAGCACAGCGGGCAGCTTGTCGCCGAACTTGTCGAACCATTCGGTGATCGCCGGCAGCTCCGCCTTCCACTCCTCGGCATCGACGCTGAGCAGTCGCTCCAAGGCGTCCCGGTCGATGTCCAGTCCGGTCAGGTCGAGGCTGTCCGGCGTCGGAACGTGCCCGATCGGCGTCTCGGTCGCCTCGGCCTCGCCGTCGATCCGTTCGACTATCCACTTGAGTACGCGGCTGTTCTCGCCGAAGCCGGGCCACAGGAAACCGCCATCGTCGTCGCGGCGGAACCAGTTGACGTAGAAGATCCTCGGCAGCTTCGCCGCGTCGTGCGACTTGCCAACCTCGATCCAGTGATTGAAGTAGTCACCGGCGTTGTAGCCGATGAAGGGCAGCATCGCCATCGGATCGCGACGAACGACGCCGACCGCACCGGTCGCGGCGGCGGTTGTCTCGCTCGACAAGGTCGCCCCCATGAAGGTTCCGTGTACCCAGTCGCGCGACTCTGTAACAAGCGGAATCGTCGTCTTGCGCCGCCCGCCGAACAGGATCGCGTCGATCGGCACGCCCTTTGGATCGTCGTACTCGGGCGCCAGGATCGGGCACTGCTTGATCGGCGTGCAGTAGCGGCTGTTGGGGTGACTCGACAGCGCGTCGGAGTCCGGCGTCCAGTCGGCTCGCTTCCACGACGTCGCGTGCGAGGGCTCGTTCTCCATGCCCTCCCACCAGATGTCGCCGTCGTCGGTCAGTGCGACGTTGGTGAAGACCGAGTTGCCGCGCTCGATGGTGCGCATCGCGTTCGGGTTGGTCTTCTCGTTCGTGCCGGGCGCGACGCCGAAGAAGCCGTACTCGGGGTTGACCGCGTACAGTCGGCCGTCGTCGCCGAACCGCATCCATGCGATGTCGTCGCCGAGCGTCTCGACCTTCCAGCCGGGGATGGACGGCTGCAGCATGGCAAGGTTGGTCTTGCCGCAGGAGCTGGGGAAGGCGGCCGCGATGTACCTGACCTTGCCGCTGGGTGGCGTGAGCTTGAGGATCAGCATGTGCTCCGCGAGCCAGCCCTCGTCACGAGCCATGACCGATGCGATCCGCAGGGCGTAGCACTTCTTGCCGAGCAGGGCATTGCCGCCGTAGCCCGAGCCGTACGACCAGATCGCCCGCTCCTCGGGGAACTGCACGATGTACTTGGTCTCGTTACATGGCCATGCCACGTCGGTCTGACCGGGCTCGAGTGGCGCGCCGACCGAGTGCAGGCACGGCACGTAGTCGGCTTCGAGCTCCTCGATGCGCCGGAGTACGGGCGTGCCGGATCGCGCCATGACCCGCATCGACACCGCGACGTACGCCGAGTCGGTGAGTTCGACGCCAAACATCGGGCTCTCGGCCTCGAGGTGACCCATGACGAACGGGATAACGTACATCGTTCGGCCCCGCATCGAGCCCCGATAGAGCTCGGTCAGCGTCGCCTTCATCTCGTGTGGGTCGACCCAATTATTGGTCGGCCCGGCGTCGGACTCGTCGCGGCTGCAGATGAACGTACGATCCTCGACGCGGGCGACGTCGGTCGGGTCAGAGGCGGCCCAGAACGAGTTAGGCTTCCTGTCCGCGTTGAGTTGGACGAAGGTGCCGGTGGAGACGAGCTGATCGGTGAGGGCCTCCCACTCCGCGTCCGATCCATTGATCCAGTGGATCCGGTCCGGCCGCGTCAGGGTCGCGATCTCCTCGACCCAGGCGCGTAGGCGCGGATGCGACGTCTGGTAGGTGCTGCTTCGTGCGCTGGTGCCCAGCGGGGTGTCGGTAGCCGTCATCCGTCTCGTCAACCTCTTCGCATAGGTACGGGGCCAGGGCCGCGCCCGCGACCCTGCGAGCGTGTCCACACCGTACGTGCTGAATCCCTATGTAGCGAACTATTGTCTCGTGAAGCATCTCACAAATCCAGTCGGACCTCGAAAGCCCTTGTATATAAGGGATCTGAGCGATGCGGGTGAAGACATACTTCCGTCTTCGTTAGACGCAAGTCTGATCATGGACTACGAATGGCCGGCTCGCAGGCAGTCCTACGCGTACGCGAGTAGGCGCCGACTGCGGTACGTCTGTCGCCGGGGGGCAGGTGTCGGATGGTGACGCACCATGACCGGATTGGGTGCGATTTCATCTCCGGTGCGGGGACTGGCTACACTCGGTTCGGCCTACACCTGCGCTCGTAGCTCAACGGATAGAGCATTTGACTACGGATCAAAAGGTTGGGGGTTCGAATCCCTCCGAGCGCGCCACCTCTGACCAGCGAAAACACCGATTGCTAGGCCTCGATGAGGCCCCGCATGACACGGTACGTGACACGAAACGGTGTATCGTGACCTTCCATGGGGGCCAACACACGCC
>JBKOYM010000050.1:0-13912 GCA_046725375.1 Actinomycetota bacterium | reverse complement strand
CGAGCTTGTCATCACGTTCGACCACACCGCCCGGCCTGGCTGCCGGTTCGGGTACACCTGGCCGCTGTACGGCGACGCGTGGGAGGAGATGGAGACGCCCGATACGCAGATGACGATTCTGTGGGCGAATCTGACCGAGGATCTGTGTTCGGAATGGTACGGGCTGCCGGACAACTGCCGACCCGGCGAGGTCGTATGGCTGGGCCGACTGCGCGTGGTGTTGGAGATTGAACTCGCCTTCGACCACGTGTTGGCTGGCTATGCCGGACAGTTCGACGGCAACGAACGTCGATTGCGCGGCGACCTGATGGAAGCCCTTGGCCAGATCGCGGAGAAATTCCTGCTCGACAAGCGTGAGGTCGGCGGCGTCATCCATGCGGCGCGGCAACGGGTATTGTTCCGGGAGTACGCGGAAGGAGGGAGCGACTGAACCACCCGGAAGACGGACTTGGCGGCCGATCCGGACCGTCAGACGGGTCGCACCGGCGTGCAACGGGACAGGTCGGAGCATCCGCTCTACGCCGCCTGGGATCGGATTGGAGCGGCTGACTGTCAGGGCCTCTACTGATATCCGCCGCTGCGCTTCACCGATGGTAAGGCGACCAAGACCCCATATGCGGCCGCGCGGCCAAGCGGTCTTTCGGGTTGACCCCGAGGAGTGAGGAGAAGACCGCGAAACTCGCCGGATAAGTTCGCGCACAGCGCTCGCGACCGTCCTGCGTAGTTGCAGGTCGGCACAGCGTTGGACCGGTTGATACTCCGAAGATGCCCGGCGAGACGGGACGTCTCCGCCATCAGGGGCGTCGCGACGCCGGGGGATGTCCTGTCGAGTCTGCGCGAGGGGTGTACGTGTGCATGTGTGCAGCGTCGTGCGACCATGGGCCGGCCGCCGATGACTTCGGCGGACCCCACTGGTCTCGGGCGCTAGGAGGTCGACGCTTCGGCGAAGGTGAGTCGGTAGATCGCTCCCAGGCCGGGCGACACGGTGTCCGTGACGAAGTAGATCTCGCCGTTGGAGTCCACCCCGTACGACGTCACCCGACCCGGCAGATCCTCGGGCAGGAAGCCGGCCGCGTCGTTGATGAGGTATTCATCGCGCCGCTTCTGGATGGCGTACGCCGCGCCGCTGCAGTAGTCGGTGGCGACGTACGTACCGTCGGCAATGTCGGCGAACTCCTCCCCGCGGTACACGAAGCCGCCCGTCACGGAGCACTCCGGGGCGTCAGCGGCGATCGAGTACGCGAACACCAGGTCGACGTACCGGGCGCCCGGCAGCAGCGGATGTCGAGGATCGGGTCGGGACCCTCGCCCTCCGAGGCCGGCTGACGGTGGATGTCGAACCCTTCCCGGCACGACCAGCCGAAGTTCCAGCCCTCCTCGCGCGGCTCCAGCGGCACGTTGTTGACCTGCTCCCAACGGTTCTGGCCGACGTCGCCGATCCACAGCGAGTCGTCCTCGGCGTCGAACGAGAAGCGCCACGGGTTCCGCAGCCCCCAGGCCCAGATCTCCGGCCGGGCGAACGAGGTGCGGGCGAAGGGGTTGCTGGACGGGATGCAGTAGAGGCGACCGTCGCACTCGCTCATCACGTCGATCCGGATGATCTTGCCACCCCGTGCCTAACCCCCGGCCCGACGTTCCCGGCTGGCCAGCAGGCGCCGGAAGGAGTCGACCCGGCCGCGTCGATCCGGACCGGCCGCGACGGCGGCGTCCAAACCGCACTCACTCGATAGGGATTGGTCCGACCGGTTCCCGGTGACTCCGATGTAGCTGTGGCAGTGCTGGCTCCATTGGTCGGCCGCACTGATGACGCCAAGGACGCGGTCAAGAAACTCTCAGGGATTGGCAGAACCGCGTCGAGGCCGGAATGACCCCGTTCCCGAACGATCCGCTGGCGGGGTTGGCGTTGGAGGCGATCCACCAGATGTATCCAGCGCCGTTTGACGAGCTGCCGGTCGATGAAGGGTGAGAGAGCGTGGTCTATTGGGGCGTGTTCACCCTGGCGCGGACGAGCGAGCCGACCGACGAGTTGGGCGCGATCGCCGCGGTGAGCGACGGCGCTGCCGACTCTGATCAGAACTTGCATGGGCATCAGATCTTGCTCGGGAGGGTGCGTCCGTTCAGCCCACCGAAGGCCTCAATCTTCCAGGGCTACCATGTGAGCGATGTAACCAACAGCGCTTGGCTTGGATCGCACGTCCAGCGCTTCAACCGCGTGGGAGGGCGTGACCTCCGGTCTGCCGGTCCCGGCCGATTCCTGACCTTAGGCCCTCGACGTCGGTGAATCGGCCGCGTCACGCTCCTTGGACCACCTCTCGAACGTGCTCAGGTCCAAGGAGAAGGCACATGACAACAGGCTCGGCCAGCGGCGACCACGATTTCAGCGACCTCTCGGCGTTGTATTTCAACTGCACGCTGAAGAAGTCGCCGGAGCAGAGTCACACCCAGGGCGTCATCGACATCAGCACCAACATCATGCGCAAGCAGGGCGTGACGGTGGAGGTTATTCGGGCGATCGACCATGATATTGCGACCGGTGTCTGGCCGGACATGACGCAGCGCGGCTGGGAACGCGACGAGTGGCCGGAGATTTTTCCGCGGGTCCTGGCAGCCGACATCCTGGTGATCGCCGGACCCATTTGGCTCGGCGACAACTCCAGCGTCACCAAGCGGATCATCGAGCGGCTGTACGCCCACTCGGGCGACCTCAACGACCGCGGTCAATGGGTTTACTACGGGCGGGTCGGCGGCGCGCTCATCACCGGCAATGAGGACGGCATCAAGCACTGCGCCCAGAATATCCTCTACAGTCTGCAGCACATCGGGTACGTGATCCCGCCGCAGGCCGATGCCGGCTGGATCGGCGAAGCCGGGCCTGGCCCGTCATACCTCGACCCCGGATCGGGCGGGCCGGACAACGAGTTCACCAACCGAAACACCACGTTCATGACGTGGAACATCATGCACCTGGCCGCGATGGTCAAGCGCAACGGTGGGATCCCCGCGTACGGCAACCAGCGCGCCGCATGGGACGCGGGGGAGCGGTTCGACTTCGAGTATCCCGAATATCGCTGACGATCCAGCATCAAGAGCGAGGGATTTCCGGCCTCACTCTTTGAGCTCACCAAGGACGGCGCCGTCGTCGGCATGATCACGGTCCTGCTGTGTGCGCCGCACCTGTACGTCCGGTACCTCTGACTCACCGAGGGTGCGAGGGGTGGTGGGCTCCCCATCGGAATCCGTCGTCGCGTCCCGCATGAGGCCGAGTGCGATCGGCGGGAAGATCAGCACGGACAGCAGCCCGGCCATGACCAGAGCAGCGCCGTTGACGGCACTCAACTCGCCCAGGTCCATGCCGATCTGGGTGGCGGCGACGATGAACGGCAGCGACGTCGCCTGTAGCAAGCCGGCGGCCAGAGCCGAGCGGCGACCGATGGCCGAGATGTACAGCAGCGCCGGCAGGCCGCGAATCAGCAGCAGGGCGAGCAGGAACAGGGGTACGCGGGCCAGCGCTGATGGGCTGTCAATGAGGCCGGTCAGGTCGAGCCGCAGCCCGCTCGTGACGAAGAAGACCGGCACCAGGAACCCGTAGCCGATCGATTCCAGCTTGATCCGGAAATGCGGGTGTGACGACGAATCCCTGTCGACAAGCCCGACGACGGCGCCGGCGAGGAAGGCACCGAGAATGCTTTCGAGGCCGAACCGCTCGGCGAGGACGACGAAGCCCACCAGCAACACGACCGCGAACCGTACGCGGATTTCCGCCGTCGTGTCCTGTAAGGCGGTCAATACGTCTCCGAGTCGCATCGAGCGCCCGGTCCGCATGATGACGACAACGCTGGCCGCGATGAGCGCGACGAACATCGCCAGCAGGGCCAATCGACCGCCGGCGCTTCCATCCGACGACGAGAAGAACAGCGACAGCAGGATCACAGCGCCGAAGTCGGCGACGGTCGAACCGGTGATCGTGACCTGTCCGCTATCACTGTCAGCGTGCCCGGCGTCCTTGAGGACGGGCACAACCAGGCCGAGCGAGGTCGCCGACAGGGTGATCGCAAGCAGCAGCGGGTCGGAGATCCAGCCGGTGGCGACAAATCCGCCCCCCGCGATGACGCCCAAGGCCAGCGTGACGGCGAAGCCGAGCAACGCAATCGACAGCAGGCGGCCCCGCAGCCGATGCAGGTCGATCTCGAGTCCGGCCAGGAACAACAGGAAGGCCAGCCCGAGCACCGCGAGGATCGAAACGGGAAGGTCTGCCTCGACCCAATTGAGTACCGAAGGGCCAACGATGACGCCCGCGATGATCTCCAGTACGACGGCAGGAATGCGAAGACTCGGGCGAAAACCGATCAACATCGGTGCTGCCACCGCGATGACGGTCACGATCAACAGGTTCTCGAAGCTCACGTCAGGCATGGGTATTCCCTCGTCTCGCTCTGCACGTTCGGGTCCATCGCTCGGCACTGTCCGGTGAAACCGCGAGGCGTTACACGCAGTGTGCGACGCCAGGTGAATTGGTCGCCCACCGGCGCAATGGCCGGATCTGCGTGGGGTGGGGCGTAACAAGCGGGCGGCTGTGACGACTACACCGAGAGCCAGGAGCGCTTCCCGATCAGATCCCGGCCCTGGAGGTCATGACGATGTTGCAGTCCAATCGACGTCTTGCTGTCGTGCCGCGCTCGGGGCGGCATGTGCCCTGGTGGCTGCGCATCGTGGCGATTCCGGTGGTGGTGGTCGTCGTGGCTGCGGGTGTCTGGGTCGCGGGCGGAGTCCTCACCTCCGACGCCGGATTCGCCAGGCTGCTCATCACTGCCTGGTTCGCCGTGGCCGGTATCGCGACTCTCTTCGCGGCGTGGCGATGGCGCGGCCTTGCGCTCGCCGTCCTTCCCGCGTACGCCGTGACCGCGGCTGTCATCGGCGGTTACCTGCTGTACGCCAGCTCGGCTGATCGAGTTGTCGACGAAGACGTCGTGATGGCCGACCCGAAGGCGGGAGTCCGGAAGCTCGCGCACGGCGAGTTCAGCGGCATCGAGCACTCGACGACGGGCTCCGCGACGGTCCTCCATCTACCGGATGACTCGCGCGTCCTCACGCTGACCGACTTCGACACTCACCCTGGCCCCGACCTTCGGGTCTACCTGACGCCGAAGCCCAGCGACGATGTCTCGGGCGGGGTCGATCTCGGTGCGCTCAAAGGCAATCGCGGCGACCAGCAGTACGAGGTCCCCGAAGGAGCGCCGGTCGGTGCCGTCGTGATCTGGTGTCGCGCGTTCAGTGTCGGTTTCGGCGTCGCCGAGCTGAGCTGACGGACGTGAGAGCGATTTGTCCGTCCCGTCGGGGACGTCGAATAGCATGGCCCCGTGACATCGGCCACGTTCGCCGACGAAGCAGACCTCGTGGCTCGACTGCGGGCTGGCGACGAGCGCGCGTTCGAGTGGCTCGTCGAGCGTCACCACGCCATGATGCTCTCGGTCGCCCGTACGTACGTCAAGACTCGCGCCAGCGCCGAGGAGGTCGTACAGGATGCGTGGATCGGGGTGCTCAAAGGCCTCGACCGGTTCGAGGGTCGCTCCTCGCTCAAGACCTGGATCATGCGCATCCTGGTGAAGACCGCGCTGACCCGCGGTGTTCGCGAGGCTCGCAGTGTCCCGTTCTCCTCGCTTGGCGGCGCGGGAGAGGAGCCGGCCGTCGACCCGGAGCGGTTCCGCGGAGCGAGCGAGGCGTTTCCCGGCCACTGGAACCGCTACCCACGCGACTGGCGGTCCCTCCCCGAAGAGGTACTGGTCGGGCACGAGACTCTCGGCATCGCGCTCGAGGCGATCGATCGACTTCCGGAGGCACAGCGACTCGTGATCACCCTGCGCGACGTCCACAGCTGGAGCGCCGACGAGGTGTGCTCCGCGCTCGAACTTTCGAACGGCAACCAGCGAGTGCTCTTGCACCGAGCTCGCTCCCGCGTGCGCACAGCGCTAGAAAGACACCTCGATGACTGACACGGGCAAGCACCTGGACTGCCAAGAGGTCGTCGAGCTCGTCACCGACTACCTCGAGAGCACACTGCCGCCCGACGAGACAACGCTCTTCGAGCAACACCTCAACTTCTGCGACGGCTGCGTCTGGTACCTCGAGCAGATGCGAGCCACGATCGCCACCGTCGGGCGGTTGCGCGAGGAGGACATCCCGGTCGGGACGCGCCAACAGCTGCTCGCGACGTTCCGAGACTGGAAGCGATCGTGATCACCTACAAGTTCCTGCGACGCGACGGCACCAGCCCGTTCGCCGCGTTTCGCTGGCCGCTGCCACGTCGCGTTCCGGGGGACTGGGTCGAAGCGGTCGAGGACCGGGCGGTGCTCTGCCGCAGCGGCATCCACGCATGCCGCCTGGCCGACCTCCCCTTCTGGGCAAACGACGAACTATACGAGATCGAGCTCGACGGCGACGTTGTCGAGCAGCCCACCAAGGTCATCGCACCTCGAGGACGCCTCGTCCGCCGGGTCGACGCATGGAACGACCAGCTCCGCGCTGACTACACCCGGATGTGCGCAGACCGCGCACTCGAGCTGGCACAGTCGGCCTCGCCGCCGCTGGACGATTGGGCCGCCGTTGTCGAGCCGTCAGTCCCCGAAGGCCCGGCACTGCTCGGCTTCGTCGCAGCACGCATCAGCGAGAAGATCTCCGGCGCCGCGGCGTACGACGACGAACGCGCCCGCCAAGCAGACTGGCTCGCACGGAATCTTCAGCTGTCCGCCTAGGTCTCACGACCGATACACCGGTCTGCGGCCGTGTCTGGCGCGCCCACCTCGTCGCCCTCGCGTTGCCGAGGCATGGATTTGGATGGCGGGACGTCAGATCTGATGCGGATCGGCGCGCCGATCGTTCCCGCTGCTGGCTCCGGCGTCATCGGCCTGCTGCCGAGCTCGTCCTGACTGGGGTTCCGGCTCCACGTCCGGTCGCCCCTAGGCATCCCTCGCTGATGGTGATCTGCGCTGGAGATGCTCAAAGTAGGTGTCTGCGGCCTCACGGTAGCGTCGGTACGCGTCGCGCTCTAGCTCGGTCAGCTTCGGACCAGCCTTCCAGGAATGCTTGACCCATGCCCGGTAGGCCTCCATCCACTCGCGTCGCAGCCGTGCGAGCTCGTGGTCGAGCAGCGGCCTGCGCCCCCCATCGACCATCCATTCCCCTTCCCGCCGTGTTCGCCCCAGCATCCCCCGGGGTCCACGGATGGTGCTTCGGTGACGGTCGACGAGGCTCTAAGAAATCCCACGAGTCTCTGGTTAGATCGCCGAACCCCCGCTGAATGTTACAAATCGCTCGGTAGGAGGAGGGGGGCAGGAGTCCAGCAGCCCCGAATGCTCGTCGCAGCTGTGGACCTCGGCGAGCTGAGTCGCTAAGTACAGTGTGGAGACCTCGAGGGAATGAGGTGCGAGCCGTGATCCGCGTCGTGGTCGTCGATGACCAGGAGCTCGTACGCGCCGGGATCGTCTTCATGCTGCGTTCTCATGACGAGATCGATGTCGCCGGTGAGACCGGCGACGGCGAGGAAGCGGTCGCGCTGGTCACGAGTACCGCTCCCGACGTCGTTCTCATGGACGTCCGGATGCCGCGCGTCGACGGCATCGAGGTGACTCGCCGCATCCTTGCGGACCCACGGTGCGCGCACACACGGGTGATCGTGCTGACCGCGGTCGACGACGACGCGACCGTGCTGCGAGCCCTCCGGGCAGGGGCCAGCGGGTTCCTCCTCAAGAACACGCCTCCGGTGAAGATGCTTCAGGCGATCCACGTCGTGGCCGCGGGTGAGGCGCTGATCGATCCTCGGGTCACGCGACACGTCATCGAGCGGCTGGCGGTGGTTCCCGAGTCCGATGATGCACATGCCGACGGGGGGCTGACGCAACGGGAACGAGACGTGCTCCTCGCCGTGGCCCGCGGGCTCTCCAACCAGGAGATCGCGGCACAGCTGCATCTGGGCTATGGGACGGTGAAAACCCACGTCAGCCATCTGCTGACCAAGCTGGACTGTCGTGACCGTGCGCAGCTGGTGGTCTACGCCTATGAGTCCGGGCTGGCCACCCGCTCGGACTGAGCGCTCCTCTGCCTGCAGACAGAGAGGAAGACGAGACCCGAGCCAGACGCGCCGGACAGGTCGGCGACGCGATCGTGGCGGAAGGCGCTGAACCCAGCGCCATCGTCCTCCACGAAAGGTCTCACCATGACCCGATCGAGCGCGGCGCGGGAGACCACGCTGTTCCTGATCCTCACGTACCTGCTCGCACTCGGCATCGCCATCGCCCTCCCCGATGCGGGGATCAACCGACTGCTGACCGTGCTCGTCCCCACCATCTCGGTGGCGACACTCACCTTCACCGTCACTCGGCGCGGGTCGCGACGGGCGCTCTGGCGCGACATTGGCGTCGGCCGCATCCGCGGAGCCGCGGACGCCAGCGTCTGGCTCGTCGCCCTCGTGGTACCGATGGCGCTGCTCGCGCTCGCCTACGGCACCGCGATCGCCCTTGGCTATGCGGACCTGGTGCACGTGAGCACGGCACCGGTCGACGTCGCGTCCTTCGTCGCGGACCTGGTGATCTCACTCGTCCTCGGGACGGTAATCATCCTGGGCGAGGAGATCGGATGGCGCGGCTACCTCCTGCCCCGCGTCCAGAAGCTGACCGACCGACGCCGTGCAGCGGTGCTCACCGGCTTCGCGCACGGGTGCTTCCACCTGCCGCTGGTACTGATCGCCACGACGTACGACTCCGACGGCGCCCGCTGGTTCGTCGCGCCCAGCGTCGTGGTCACGATCACGGCAGCCGGTGTGTTCTACGCGTATGTGCGCGACCGCTCGGCCGGTGTCTGGCCCGTGGCCCTTGCGCACAATGCGGCCAACACCCTGTTCGACCTGGGATCACGTGCAACGGTGGCCACGGGCTCGACCGCCTCGTTGGCGTACGTCGCCGGTGAAAGCGGACTGGCCACTATGGGCTCGGTCATCCTGCTCGCCGCATGGCTCCTCCGACACGCCCGGGTGTGGAGCAAGACCGAGGTCGCCGACCGTCGCCCGGTTGGGGTGGAACGATGAACACGACATCGACGCCGCCGCTCATGGAGTCGTCTGGACGTCGGTGCACGAGGACCGGCTCGTTCACGCTTCCCTGCACGCCCGATGTCGCGCTGCCGCTGTTCACCCCTGAAGGCGAGCGTTCCTGGGTGCCGGACTGGACACCCAAATACCTGTCGGGTGCCACGGACGAAGCGGGCGCGGTGTGGACGACCTCCGCAGGTAGCGTTCCCGTCACCTGGGTGACCGTGATCCGCGACAGCGACCACGTGCGCTACGCCAGGGTTTCGGCCAACGGCACCGCCGGCTTCGTCGACGTTCGGTGCGCTCCCGACAGTGCGGGAACACGCGTGCACGTCGAATACGACCTCACCGCCACGAACCACGCCGGCGCGGCATCGCTCGAGCATCTCGCCGATGGGTACGACGACATGCTGCACGAATGGCGTGACCTCACGTCTCGCCTGCTCGCGTAATCCAAGTCGTGGTCAGACAACCTCGCGCAACGGCCGGCGACCCCTGACGAACCCGTCCCGCCTTGGGACCGGTTCGTCAGGGACGTCCGGCCTCGATCGCCGCTGTCAGGTCGTTGACCTGCGCGTCCCGGGTGGCCAGTGGGGCCAGCGAGAAGCTGTGCTCGATGGTCGCCAAAATCGAGGTGGTGTCGTAGACGGTGTGATCGACACCCGACGTCCTGAACGATCTCGAGATCAGCAGGGCCGGGATGCGGGTGCCCGGTCCCCAGGCGTCGTGGACGCCGGCTGTGCCCATGCCCGGGGGTGGGACGTGGTCCCATTGGCCACCGAACTCGTCGTAGGTGACGAGGATGACCGTGCTGCCGGCGGAATCGCCCTTCATCACGTCGACGAACGAGAGTGCTGCGAACGCCTGCGGCCGTGGGACAATGGGTCGCGGTCGTGCTTCGGGCCGGCCCGTGCCGGCCCACGTCACGGTGGGAGCGGCTGATGCGTTGCAGACACATCCTCATTTCACTGGTGTTCACGGTCCTCGTGGCCGCTAGCTGCGGCGCCGGGCCTGAGCCCACCGCACAGGTGGCCGGTGTCACGCCATGCCCGCACCAGCAGGCGGTCGTCGCCGGGGCACTGCACCGCTCGCACCTGCACGTCGACGTGACCGGGGACGGGAAGCCGGACACGGTGGCCGCCGCGTCCGACCCGCGGGCGGTGAAACCGTGCCGCGGGATCGTCGCCGTCCGGGTGTTCGGAGGGGGCGTCTACGCCGCGCACCTGATCCCGGAAGCGGTGCCGATGCGCGGCATCCGCGCCCGGGTCGTCGGCGTCCCGCGGCTGGGTGGCCGGGCCGGGGTCGACATCGTCGTCGACACCGGCGCCGCAGTCGACGCCGTGCTCGCGCAGCTGTTCACCTTCACCGGCGGTCGGCTGCGTGCAGTGCACGTTCCGGGCCAGCACGACGGGTCATTCATCGTCGTCGGCGGTGGTCTGAGGTTCCCGCGCGGTGCCGGCTGCACCCGCGACGGACGACTCATCCTCTCCCAGGCTTCGCAGACCGCCGACGGCCCATGGTTCCGGGTGATTCGCCGAACCTACTCGCTCCAGCCGGATGGGCTCGCGTTCACCCAGCCGGAGGTGACGAGGACGACGGTGCGGGCGAATCAACTCGGCGTCCGCTTCCCCGAGTTCGTCGGCCCGCACTGGCGCGCCTGCTCCGGTTGATGCCGCATGGCGCCGTCCGAGTCGTCGTGTGCTTGGTTCGTGTCGGCGGCCGGCCGCCGCGCGGATCGCGGCATGACCAGTACGTATCGTCAACGGCTGTCGCCGGAGCCGCCGAGGACGGCGCGACGCTGCCGGTCGGCGAGCTTGTCGACATTCCGTTGTGCGACGTCGTTCAGGGACAGACCCAGGAAGTTTGCCAGGACCGCCGCGTACCAGAGAACGTCCCCGAGTTCGGCGGCCATGTCGTCCCGATCAAGTTGGGCGAGGTCACTGTCCTTGTCGCGGACCAGCTTTTTGACCTTCTCCGCGATCTCGCCCGCCTCACCAACCAGACCGAGGACCAGATGCATGAACTCGTCTGGGGCGTCCTTGTCGCGGGCTGTGCGCAACGCGGCGCGCTGGTAGTCGTCGCACTCCATGGCGCCACCGTAGCGATCACCCCGTCCTCGACGGTCGGAGCCAACTCTCGACGGTAGTTACGACAGATGTTCTACTGCTTTGTCCAGGTTCTGTGCAGATGCTCGGTGACGGCGTAGTTCCACTTCCATAGCGTGACGTGGAGCGGAAGGCGCAGCGCATCGGCCAAGACGCCCGAGACGCCTGGCCTGACTCGTCGGAGGTACGCATGGACTTTCGCAAGACGGCATCGGCTACTGCGATAGGTGCGCTGGTGACCATGACGTCGGTCATCGGCGGCGATGTGGCCGCGGCGGAGCCAGCCGGCCTGGCGGTCGCAGCACCTGACGACCCGGTTGGCCACGACGAGAATCCCCGGGTCCCCGAAGGCGCGTTGTGGACGGAGGCGTACTTCCCGTCCTCCGACGACAGCGGTGTCGAGCTGCACGCCGACGTGCTGCGACCGGCGCACCTTCCGGCTGATGCGAAGACGCCGGTGATCGTGTCGGTAGGCCCTTATTTCGCGCACGCTGGGCAGACCGACGTCGAGGGCTGGGACCGGGTCGGACCGTCGGCGCGCTTCCAGGACTTCATCGAGGGTGCCGACCTGATGGCGCGCGGCTACACGTACGTGATGGTCGACCTTCGCGGCTTCGGCGGCAGCACCGGATGCCTGGACTTCCTCGGCCCGGGCGAGCAGGCCGACGTGCGCGCGGCCGTCGAGTGGGCCGCCAGCCAGCCCTGGTCCAACGGCAAGGTCGGCATGTACGGCAAGTCCTACGACGCCAACACCGGCCTGGCCGCCAACGTCCTCAGGCTCGATCCGCTGCGGGCGATTGTTGCCCAGGAGCCGACCTGGAACAGGTACAACTACCTGTACAGCAACGGGGTGCCGCGTTCGAACGTGACTAGCACCCCTCGAGGCTATTACTCGATTGCGACGATGCCGCCGATGAGTGACGACAGCGCTCACTACACGGCGAACGCGGAGTACGAACAGAGCCACCCCGAGTGCGAGAGCGACAATCTCACCAACACCCAGAATCCTGACCCAAAGGCGCCGTTCTGGCGGGCCCGCAATTTCGCTGCCCGCGCGGCCGGAACCCAGACTCCGCTGTTTGTCACGTCGGGCTTCATCGAGCCCAACACCAAGCCCGAGGACATGGAGAAGTACCTGGACAACCACCAGGGCCCGGAGCGCGGCTGGCTCGGCCACTGGGAGCACGTACGGGGCAACGACATCGACGCCAGCACCGGACGGTTGTCGATGGGCCGTGCCGGTTGGTTCGACGAGGTGATGCGGTTCTACGACCAGTACCTGCGCGGCGTCGACCCGTCAGTGACCGACCCGGCGTTCGCCATCGAAGACAACCTCGCCCACTGGCGCGCCCAGCCGACCTGGCCGGTGACCACCTCCTCGTACCGGGTGCAGCTCGCGTCCGGGCAGTACATCGACGACGGCGGCGCGCAGACCGCCACCCTGCAGGCGACAGCACCGCAGCCCAAGGGATGGGACATCGAGTACGCGCGGCAGGGACCGCTGCCACGCATCCAAGCGACGACGAGCCTCGCCGAAGCACCCTGCAACAGCTACTGGACCTGGTCCACGCCGGCCTCCGGGCAGGTCCGAATCACGGGCACACCGCAGATCACGCTCGAGACCGCCGGTCAGGGCAACGTGATGGTACGGCTGTGGGACGTCGCGCCGGACGGCACGGCCACGATGTTCGACGAGAACGTCGCCCTGCTGGACAGCGACGAAACCTCGTTCGCCCTGAAGGCGACCGACTGGACCTTCGAAGCAGGGCACCAGCTGGGAGTCCAGATCGGGACCATCACCTCGAACGGCTGGCGGGACGTTCCCTCGGGCGACACGATCACGGTCTCCGACGCGCGGCTCGCCCTGGAGGTGCAGGACCCGCGGTCCGACGTGCCGACCCAGGGTGACCGCTCGCCGTACCTGGACCGCTACCTGGCAGCGAACACCACGACCCTCAGCGACGTCGGCCCCGGCACCTTCGCGCTGAGACTGTCCCCCAACGGCTGACCGCTAACCGCGTCCACCGATCGATTCCGGTTCCAGCGGCAGGGCGGGCGTCTCGGGGTAGCCGACCGGAAGGAGGTAGGTCGCTCGCTGGTGGCTGTAGAGCACTCGCCAGTGCCAGTATCCGAGGTACGCCGACTTCGATCGCTGCATTGTGCGGGCGTACGCACCGACCGCGCGGGCGTAGGCGGCGGTCGGGTTGTAGTGCCACAGGGCTCGGCCCATGTCGTCCGGTGCGCCGTTGGCTCTCAGTAGCCGGGCGGCGGCGAGGATTGCGTCCCGAGAGTCGTTGATGTTCCCTCCGGCGCCATATCGGTCCCAGGTTGTCGGGAGGAACTGCATGGGTCCACGCGCCCCGGCCGTGCTCTCGCCACGAATCCGTCCCATGCGCGTCTCAACGAGGTTGATGGCCGCCAGATAGGTCCAGTGCACGCCGGTGCGCCGTTGCGCATCGCGGTAGTAGCCAAGGAGCCGGGCCGGCGGCAACGGCGCGACGATCTGCCACTTCGGCATGGTGTGCGCTGGAGTGCTGATTGACTGCAGAGACCTGGCGGCGCGCACACTGCCCCGAATGACCAGCGCTGCCTCAGGATGCAAGCGGTCGATCACCCTTCGGCGAAACTCGCCCGGTGAATCGGCGAGGGCGCGTACGGCCAGTTGCTGGAACTCACCCGCCTTCCGGGTGTCAGCAGCCGGTGCCCGCCGATCTCGCAACGTGGCCGC
>JBKOYM010000124.1:0-28166 GCA_046725375.1 Actinomycetota bacterium | reverse complement strand
CGAGCGAGTTGTCAGGCGCCATTGGTCCCCCAGCACGAATAGCGTCTGACAACTCTTCGATGCCCGCCCTGTCGCCGCAGCCGCAGCAGGTCACGGCTCGCGACGACGGGTTCGGCTGGGGTGCGATGGTGGGTCTGGTGCGCGGCGACCAGGCCGACCCGTCCGCCGAGGATGTCGTTCGGGCCACGCTGCAGCGGGCCGGCGTCCGTCGCGTTGTCGCCACCGACGGCGCGGACCCCGGTACGGCGACCACCGTCTGGCTCGGCGACGGCGATGAGGCGCTGGCCGATCTCGGCGTCGATCCGGCCGACGGCCTCGCCGCCGAGGGCTACGTCCTGGCGGCCGGAGCGACCGGCGAACGTCGCCATGTCGTGCTCGACGGCGTCGACACCGACGGTGCATTCTACGCCGCCCAGACCCTGCGGCAGCTCGTCACGGGCAACCAGATGCCCGGCGTCGAGGTCCGCGACTGGCCGGCGATGCCCTACCGCGGCCTGATCGAGGGCTTCCACGGCACACCGTGGTCGCACCAGGACCGGCTGGCGCTCATGGACCATCTCGGCCGGCACATGATCAACACGTTCGAGTACGCGCCGAAGGACGACCCGTACCACCGGGAACGCTGGCGCGATCCGTACCCGGCCGACAAGCTGGCCGAACTCGGCGAGCTGATCGACCAGGCGTTGGCCAACCATGTCGACTTCACGTTCGCGCTCTCACCGGGGCTGTCGATCTGCTACACGTCGGAGGCGGACTTCCAGGCGCTGATCGACAAGTTCGAGGCGATCTACGATCTCGGCGGCCGGTCGTTCAACATCCCGCTCGACGACATCGACTACAACAACTGGCACTGCGACTCCGACGTCGAACGGTTCGGCACCGGCCCGGCCGCGGCCGGCAAGGCGCAGGCGTACATCCTCAACCGAGTCCAGCGCGAATGGGTCGAGCCGAAGGGCGACGTCGCGCCGCTGCAGATGGTCCCGACGGAGTACTACAACGTCAGCGAGTCGCCGTACAAGCGCGAACTGCGCGAGGGCCTCGACGAAGATGTCGTCGTGATGTGGACCGGGATCGGTGTGATACCGCAAACCATCACGATCGCGCAAGCCGAGCAGGCTCGGCAGGTGTTCGGCCACGAGATCCTGGTGTGGGACAACTACCCGGTCAACGACTACATCGGCGGGCGGCTGCCGTTGGCGCCGTACTCCGGTCGTGAGCCGGGGCTGTCGGATCCGCTGGTCGGCATCGTGTCGAACCCGATGAACCAGGCGTCGGCCAGCGAGATCGCGCTGTCGTCGTTCGGCGACTTCGGCTGGAACGACGCCGCCTACGACGCTGACGCCTCGTGGCGGCAGGCGACGCTCGAGAAGGCCGGCGGCAGCCCGCAGGTCGATGCGGCGCTTCGGACCTTCGCCGACCTCAGCTGGCTCGACACCACCCTGCATCGCGACCAGTCGCCGCAGCTCGCCGCGCAGATCGACGACTTCTGGACGCGCTGGGAGGCCGGGCAACGTGACGCGGCGGTGAGCCGACTCCGAACAAGCCTGTCCGAGTACGCGACAGCTGTCGGTGTCGTCGGCGATCGGCTGCCGGATCCGCGGTTCCTCGCCGAGACCGACGCCTGGCTGCGCGCCGCCGACCTGTGGCTTCGGGCCGGCGATGCCGCGCTCGATCTGCTGACCGCGCAGGACGCTGGCGACGACGCCGGAGCCTGGGACGCCCGCCAGCGAGTCGAGGGGCTGATCGCCGACGCCAAGGCGATCCGCGACGGCAAGCTGCCGCACAGCGGGACCTATCCGAGGATCGCCGACGGCGTGCTCGATCGGTTCATGGACCGCGTCTTCGGCATGCAGGGCGAGGCACTCGGCGTACGGCAGTCGCGGCCCATCCCGACGACGACGATGGGCACCTGGGACGTCAACGAGCCGGCGCGCATGGTCGACGGCAACCCGGACACGTTCTACTGGTCCAACCGCGCACCGAACGCCGGTGACGCGATCGGCGTCGACCTCGGTGACGCGTACGACATCGGGCAGATCGACGTGTTGATGTCGAAGCCGACGTCGCCCAGCGACTTCATCCACAACGGCGTGCTCGAGACCTCGGTCGACGGCGAGACCTGGCATCAGCTCGCCGCGACGTCGACCGCCGACGTGCACGTCGATGCCACGGGCACGACGGCCCGCTATGTACGGCTGCGGGCTCTCGACGGCAACGGCGGATTCTGGGTTGTCGTTCGGGAATTCGCCGTGGCGATCAACGACCCCGACTATGTCCGGTACGACGTGACCGGTGGCCCCGCGCCGGCGGCCGGATCCGCGCTGGCGAACGCCGCCGATGGGCAGCTGGACACGACCTACGTGGCCGGAGCGTCCCCCGCGAGCGGAGATGCGCTGGTCGTGATGGCATCAGCGGCCCGACCCGTGCAGCGCGTGATCGTCTTGCAGCGTGGCGATCCAGCGGCCGCGACCGTCGAGGGACGAACGGCCGACGGCGCCTGGCAGCCGATCGGATCGGTCGACGCCACCTACGCCGAGCTCGACTCCGAGGGCAGCCCGATCGACGCCGTACGCCTGACCTGGTCCGTCGGCGTACCCGTGCCGCAGGTCGCCGAAATCATCCTGAGCGAGGTGGATTGACATGCGAATCCGACTGATGGCGATGGGAGCCCTCCTGATGGCGGCGTTCACGGTGCCGGGGATCGAAGGTGGAGTCGCGGCCGACGACGAGGTGATCACGGTCCCGGTGCCGGCACGCGGTGGCGGACCCGGCTACACCCTCGAGATCCAGCGCGACCCGTTCGCGATCTCGACGGTGCGGCATGGCGATGTCGTGCTCCGGACGACGTCGGACGAGGTCGCGGCGTTCGACTTCTCGACCCCGAACGGCGTTGTCGCGGTCACGTCAGTGGTCGACGACCGCTGGTCCAACGGCACGCTGCGGCTGACCCTGGCGACGACATCGCCGGACTACACGGTCGACGTCGCGCTGACGCCGAAGGCCGACCGCTATCGGATGGTCGCGACCGTCGACGGCGACGCGAGCTGGATCGCGGCCCATTACCGGATGGCGCCGTCCGGCCACTGGTACGGGCACGGCGAAGCCTCGACGGATCAGGGCGGGCCGTACCGTGACCAGCCGTGGCCGCTCGACTCGGGCCGGGTGCTCGACGAGGCGTTCGGGCCGGCGTCGTACGAGATGGTCGAGCCGTTCTGGTTCACCCAGTCCGGCGCCGGTCTGTACGTCGACACCGACCATCTGATGACCGCGTCGATCGGCGGATATCAGGCCGGTGTCGCGGGCCTGCTGGTCAACGACAGTGCGACCTTCGACCAGACGGTGTTCGTCGAGCCGAACGCGCGGGCCGTCTACGCCGACTACCTCGGCATCACCGGCGGGCCGGCCAAGAGCGACGCGCCGGCCGAGCAGTACGAGACGACCGTGTGGAACTCGTGGGCGCAGTTTTACACCGACGTCAACCAGGCCGACTTCGTCGACTGGGCGCGGGGCATCCACGAGGCCGGCATCCCTGGTCACACGTTCAACCTCGACGACGGGTGGATGAGCCACTACGGCGACTTCACGTTCAACGACAAGTTCCCCGACCCGAAGGCGATGTCGGACCAGATCCATGCGATGGGCTACCACTTCGGGGTGTGGGTGACGCTGTGGATCAACCTCGACGCCGACAATTACGCGATCGCCCGCGACCGGGGCTATCTGCTGAAGTCCAAGGACGATCCGAGCCAGCCGTGCCAGGTCAACTGGTGGAACGGCACCGCCGGCATCGTCGACCTCGCGAACCCAGGGGCGCGGGACTGGTACGTCGGGCAGTTGCACGACCTGATGTCGACCTACGGCATCGACGGGTTCAAGTTCGACACCCGGTTCTTCGACGAGCGCTGCGCACCGTACTCGTCGGACCTGACGATGGCCGACTACTAACGGCTCGGTGCCGCGATGGCCGACGAGTTCGACCTGCAGGGCATGGGGATCCGGACGCACTGGACCGGGTCGCAGCAGTACGGCTTCGTCATGCGCCAGGTCGACAAGGGCACGTCGTGGAACTCGCTGCGGGCCGCCGTGAAGCAAAACCTCGCGCTGTCGACGGTCGGGTATCCGTTCGTCACGACGGACATGATCGGTGGATCGCTCGGTGAGCCGCCGCCGACCAAGCAGGTGCTGATCCGATGGGCGCAGGCCGCCGCCGCGATGCCGTTGATGTACTCGTCGACGTCGCCGCTCGGCATCCGCGATGTGGAGTACGACGCGGAGACCGTCGATCTCTATCGGGCGGCGGTCGAACTGCACCGGGATCTGTCGCCGTACATCCTTCGGCAGGTCGACCGGGCCGTCGAGGAGTCGGAGCCGATCATCAAGCCGCTGTTCTTCAACTACCCGAACGACGCGGCGACCTATGCGATCGACGACGAATGGCTGCTTGGCGACTCCCTGCTGGCGGCGCCGGCGCTGACCGACGCGACGACGCGTGTCATCCACGTGCCGGCCGGGCAGTGGTACGACGTCGCGCGGCAGCGGGTCGTGGAGGGGCCGACGACGCTGCCCGGCTACCAGGTCGACCTCGCGACGCTGCCGCTGTTCGTCAAGCTCGGCACGCCCGACACCAGCGAGCTGCTCCGCGCCCTCCGCTAACGCCGATCCGCCCCACCTGGCTCGCCGATCCGCCCCACCTGGCTCGCCGATCCGCCGCACCTGGCTCGCCGATCCGCCGCACCTGGCACGCCGATCCGCCGCACCTGGTTGCGGCGGCGGACCACGTGGGGCGGATGACCGGACCAGGTGGGGCGGATGACCGGACCAGGTGGGGCGGATGACCGGACCAGGTGGGGCGGATGACCGGGCCAGGTGGGGCTCTGATCCGTCACATGTGGTCGAGCAGCTCGGCGATCGGCACGTCGGCCTCGGTCGCTGGCCGTGAGACGAACAGCTCGGCGTGGTAATAGCCGGTGTCCTCCTTACCGACGGCCGACAGGCCGAGCATGTCGATCCGCTTCAGCGCCGCCCGCATCTCCTCGGTGTCGGTGAATCGACGTTGCGGGAAGGTCCGCGTCGTGAGCTTCTCGGTGACCAGACCGAAGTCGGCCAGGGCCGCGGCGATCGGGTCGTAGGACACCTCGCGAAGCACCACCGCCACAACCCACGGCGGCTCCGCGACGGCACCGACGACGCGCTCGAAGGTCCGCTGCCCGATGTATCCGACTCCTCCGCTGACGGTGATCATCGTCGCGTCCGCCACCGCCGATCGAAACGCCGGGCTCGGCTCGTCGGCCTCGAGGTTTTCGGCGAAGCCCTCGTCGAGCAGGCCGGCCCTGAGTGCGTAGCGGATCGCCGGCGCCGACAGGTCGTGACCGATCATGCGTGGGCGGTCGGGCCGTCGACGGGCCGCGAAGTACGCCTGGTCGCGCGCGATCAGATCGGCCGTCGTGGCCGAGTCGGGCTCGGCGGCGTAGTGCTCGTACAGGTCCGCCAGCGTCACGTCATGGGCGAGCAGCGCGGCGTTGACCCCGTACGAGCAACACAGGTCGACGATCGTCTCGGATCGCCGACGTACTGCGAGCAACTCTCGGATCGCGCGCTGGGCGTGATGCGGAACCTGGTAGTCGAACGGGAGGAGCGCCGCGTAGTAGGCCCGCGGGTCGTCGCGGTCGTAGATGTCGTCGAAGCTGGTCTTGCCGGCCAAGGGGTCGTCGTCATCGGCGAGCTCCCGCGGTGACATCGGCTCCTCCCGACTGTCGACGCTGTGACGTTAGCCGATCGGTTCGACGAACAGAGCGCGGGCGTGCTCACTGGTGAGTCGGATCGTGCCGCCGGGCGCCTCGATGACGACATCGGCGTCGTCCGTGGCGGCGACGACCTCGATGCGTGGGAAGCAGCCGACCGCGGCGAGCCGAGGCAGTTGCACGGGGTCGTCCTGCAGAACCTCGCCGACGCGGAGCAGCCGGACGGGGCGCGGCGTGGCGCCGGCCGCCTCGGTCAGCGACACCGCGTGGGCCGGGGCCCGTGGTGGTGACGTCGAGGCCGATCGCGGGATCGGCCCACCGTAGGGCGAGGTGACTCGGTCGCGCAGGCGCCGCGCCATCTTGGCCACGACGATGTCGCCCGCGACCTGCTCCCATCGGCATGCCTCGGCGTGTACGTCGGCCCAGTCGACGCCGAGTACCTGGGCCAGGAACGCCTCGATGGTGCGGTGCCGTCGAACCGCCGAAGTCGCCCGCGTACGGCCCTGCGACGTGAGGACCCACCCCTGCGACGTCGAGGTGAGCAGGCCCGCGTCCGCCGCGGTCAGCGCAGTCGCCGTCACGGCTGGGTCACGCAGCCGAGCCCGCAGATGTGGCTCGTTGGCCGGTACGCGGTCCTCGTCGCAGTCGGCGACGACGCGCAGCAACGTGTCCACACGGGCTTCCACGTTCATGCCGTCCTCGGCCTCCATGGATGTCGGTGCCGTCAACGCCAACCTAGCCAGCCGGGGCGATGTTCCGTATGGCTGCCGTCTCACGGTTCGCGTCGCTTGCGAGTCGAGTATTGGCGCGAAATACAGGTTCAGGCCGCCGTCAGAGCTGAATTTCACGCCAACACTCGGGGTCGGGCGAGTGGTCGCCCGGGCCGTGACAGTGGTGCTGTCACAATCGGACTATGGGTTCCGGACCGTTGCGAGGGGTACGCGTCGTCGAGCTGGCCGGCATCGGTCCCGCGCCGTTCGCCGCGATGCTGCTGGCCGACCTCGGCGCCGACGTGATCCGGATCGATCGTCCCGGCGGGGGGCCGAACCCGGCGCCACCGGCGTACGACCTGCTCACCCGCGGCCGACCGAGTGTGGCGGTCGACCTCAAGCGCCCCGACGGAGTACGCGTCGTCCGGTATCTGGTCGGGTCGGCCGACGTACTCCTCGAGGGCTTCCGTCCCGGCGTCGCCGAGCGCCTCGGCCTCGGGCCGGCCGACTGCCACGCGGTCAACCCCCAACTGATCTACGGTCGCATGACCGGATGGGGTCAGGACGGCCCGCTGGCGCAGACGGCCGGGCACGACATCGACTACATCGCGCTGTCCGGCGTACTCCACGGCGTCGGCCGGGCCGGTGGGCCGCCGCAGATCCCGATGAATCTCCTCGGTGACTTCGGAGGCGGCGGCCTTTACCTCGTCGTCGGTGTACTCGCGGCGCTCGTCGAGGCACGTACGTCGGGCCGGGGCCAGGTCGTCGACGCCGCCATCGTCGACGGCAGCGCCCACCTCGCGACGATGGTCGCCGGTCTGCTCGCGGGCGGCGTCTGGCGCGACGAGCGAGGGGTCAACCTGCTCGACGGTGGTGCGCCGTTTTACGACGTCTACGGGACGGCCGACGGCGGCCACGTGGCGGTCGGGGCGCTGGAGCCGCAGTTTTGGCAGGCCCTGCTCGACAGGTTGGCCGGCGCTGGCGTCGACGTCGACGACATCCCCGATCGCAACGACCCGGCCAACTGGCCCCTGCTGCGCAAGCGGCTGGCCGAGACGTTCGCGACCCGGACCCGGGACGAGTGGGCGACAGTCTTCGAGGGCAGCGATGCCTGTGTGGCCCCGGTGCTGTCGAGGACCGAGGCGGCCGCCCATCCGCATCTCGCCGCGCGCGGCACGTACATCGACCACGCCGGCGTGACCCAGCCGGCGCCGGCACCGCGCTTCTCGCGTACACCCGCGACACTATCGACACCACCGCGCCCACCCGGCAGCGACAGTCGTGAAGCTTTGAAGCAATGGGGAATCGACGACGTCGACATCCTCATCGAGACGGGCGTCGTCGTCGACGCGTCCACGACTGACGAGCCGAGGGAGTGACGATGCGGCGCACCATCTTCGAGGCCGAGCACGACGCGTTTCGCGAGTCGGTGCGGGCGTTTTGCGAGAAGGAGATCGCGCCGCACCATGCCGAGTGGGAGAAGGCCGGCATCGTCCCGCGGGAGCTCTGGACCGCCGCCGGGGAGCGCGGATTCCTTGGCTTCATGGTGCCGGAGGAGTACGGCGGCGGCGGGCATCGTGATTTCCGGTTCAACGCCGTACTCACCGAGGAGCTGACCCGATGCGGTGCGAGCGGACCCGGGTTCGCCGTGCACACCGACATCAACTCGGCGTACTTGCTCGACCTCTGCACCGACGAGCAGAAGGCCCGCTGGCTGGCCGGCTTCGCCAGCGGCGAGCTCATCACCGCGATCGCGATGACCGAACCAGGCGCCGGATCCGACCTGCAAGGCATCACGACCACGGCGGTCCGCGACGGCGACAACTACGTGCTCAACGGCGCCAAGACGTTCATCACCAACGGCATCCTGTCCGATCTGGTCATCGTGGCCGTCAAGACGGCGCCGGAGGACGGCCACCAGGGCATCTCGCTGCTCGTCGTCGAGCGTGGCATGCCCGGCTTCGATCGGGGTCGCAACCTCGACAAGATCGGGCTCAAGGCGCAGGACACCGCCGAGCTGTTCTTCGACGACGTACGCGTGCCGGTGACGAATCTGCTCGGCACGGAGGGCCAGGGATTCGTCTACCTGATGGAACGGCTGCCTCAGGAGCGGCTCGCGATCGCTGTCGTCGCCGCGGCGGCGTGCGAGAGGATGCTCGAGCTGACGACTGAGTACGTGAAGTCGCGGACCGCTTTCGGTCGGCCCGTCGGCTCGTTCCAAAACTCGCGATTCGCGATCGCCGAGATGGCGACCGAGACCCAGATCGCCCGAGTCTACGTCGACCGCTGCATCGAGGAGCTGGGCGCCGGGACGCTGACGGTTTCCGACGCGGCGATGGCGAAGTGGTGGACGACCGAGCTGCAGAAGCGGGTAGTCGACCAGTGTCTGCAACTGCACGGCGGCTACGGCTACATGAGCGAGTACCCGATCTCGAAGGCGTACCTCGACACCCGGATCCAGACGATCTACGGCGGTACGACCGAGGTGATGAAGGAGATCATCGGCCGCACGATGGGGTTGTAGCACGGATCTTGAGGGGTTTGGGCTGCCAGGGTTCCCGAAATCCCTCAAGATCCGTCGATGGCCTGGCGCGAGGCGAAGTAGTCGCGCAGGTACGGATCCTGGATCTGCTGCGGGGGCAGTCGACGCACCGGATCGACGACGAAGCCAGCCTTGCGGGCCAGGTAGTCGCGCGACTCATACGCGAGGGCGCGCACTCGCGCGATGTCCTGGCCGATGAGCTGGCCGCTCCACTTGCGGACCCGGCCGCCGACGAAGACGGTGTCCACGTTGCGCGCGTCGGTGCCTTGGACGATGGTTCCGATCGCGTTGTTGAAGGGCAGGTTGTTGACGTCCTCCGCCCGAACAACGACGACGTCGGCCTGCTTGCCGGGCGAGAGCGAGCCGATCGAGTCGGACAACCCGGCGCCGGCCGCTCCTCGCAAGATGGCGTACTCCAGGACGTCGCGATGGCCAATCATCGGCGGAGCCGGCTCGCCCCGGTAACGCCGCCCCGTGGCCTGCATCCGCTGGGTGAGCAGCACGGTCCGCATCTGGGTGAACATGTCGCTGGAGAGCGAGATTTCGACGTCGCCCGGATCTTCAGGGTTTCGGGTAGCCCTAACTACCCGAAACCCTCAAGATCCGTAGTTCGAGCGGCGTACGGACTCGCGCTGCGTCTCGTTGACGGCCGTCTCGTACGACGCGACTAGCGCCTGCACCGTCACGGGTTTGAACCGCTCCACCATGGCCTGCAACCGTTCCGGCGATACGCCGGCCTCCTTGTAGTGCGGCCAGACCTGCGTACGAAACAGCGCCGACAGCTCCTCGGCGATTGCCGTGCCGTGCTCGTGGAAGATGCGCTGCGCCGCGACCGCGACATCGCGTGGCAGACCGAGGTCGAGAAGCTCCATCCCCAGGGCGAGCAGCGCCGACGCGACACGGAACACGTCGTCATCCGGCGTCGGTTCGACGAGCCGCAGGGCGATCAGGGTCTCGAGGTCGTCGTCGGAGAGGGTGCGCCCGCAGCGATCTTCGAGGGCGGCGCGGGTCACCGTCTCGGGGAGGTCCGGCATCCACGGCGCGAGCAGCGTGCGGTGCACGGCGATGTCCTGTGGCGACGCGCTCGGGGGGATCCGGTCGAGGTAGCCCTCGATCGCCGAGAGCGTGAACCCATGCGCCTGCAGTTCGCGGACGAGTTCGAGCCGCGCGATGTGATGCGGTCCGTAGTAGCCGTTGCGGCCGGCCCGCCGCGGCGGTGGGATCATCCCGCGGCCGGCGTAGAACCGCACGGTGCGTACGGACATGCCGACCCGCCGGGCCAGCTCGTCGACGCTGAGTGTCTCGTCGTCGACCGATGTGGGCTCGGCGTCGTCAGTACGCGCGTCCGTCATGCGTCGAGGGTAGAACGCCGTACTCCCGTCGTGCTTTCACTGAGCGGCGACGACCTCGGTGAGCGCATCGACAACGACCCGAATGGCGGGCCGCCGGGAGACCCGGGCGCGCCAAGCGGCGTAGACCGAGCGGCGCAGCACCGGCCGGGTCGTTCGGGCCACGACCCCGTCCGGCAGCGGTCCGCGACCGAGCCGCGGCACGATCGCCAGTCCGAATCCCGCCGCGACGAGGGCGAGCTGCGTTTCGTACTCCTCCGCGACATGCAGGATCCGAGGCTCCGCGTCGTACGACCGGATCGTCTGGACCAGCAGGTCGTAGCAGACCGCTCCCGGTGGCGAACAGATCCACGGCTCGTCGGCCAGGCGGCGGAGATCGACGGTGGGTCGCTGGGCGAGCGGGTGCCCCTTCGGCAGCACCAGGTCGGCGACGTCCTCGACGAGGGGTTCGCGCCGGAGGCCCTCGGGCAACGCGAGCGGCAGGCTGTGCCAGTCCTGGACGACCGCGAGATCGAAGCTGCCGCGGGAGAGGTCGCGCACGGACTCCGGAGGCTCCAGCTCGGTCAACCGCACGGCCAGCTCCGGATATCGCTCCGCGAGGAGTCGCAGGGCATCGGGCAACAGGCCCCGAGCGGCGGTGGCGAAGGCCGCGATCGACAACCGGCCCACGACCTGACCGCGATAGGCCTCCAGCTCTGACGCGGCGTGCTCGACCCGGGAGAGGATGTCGGCCGCATGGTCGGCCAGCAGGACAGCTGCGTCGGTCAGCCGCACGCCTCGTCCGTTGCGTTCGACGAGCCGCGAGTGGGTCTCCCGCTCGAGCTTGGCCAGCTGCTGCGACACCGCCGACGGGGTCAACTGCAGCGCCTCGGCCGCCGCGCCGACGCTGCCGTAGGTCGCAACGGCGTGGAGAGCTCGGAGCCGATCCAATGAGAGCATGGTTAAGCAATGCTAACGCAATCTGCCCATGAAAACTTGCTTGTGCTGAACAATGGTGACCAGGAAACTCGGACATGTGAAACCCCGAGACGTTCTGGCCGCCAGCTTCGTCGCGGCGGTGTGGGGCTTCAACTTCGTCGTCATCGCGGTCGGCGTGGACGAGTTCCCTCCGCTGCTGTTCGCCGTGTTGCGCTTCGTCGCGGCGGCGCTCCCGGCAGTCTTCTTCGTGGGTCGCCCTTGCGTGGCGTGGCGCTGGATCCTGCTGATCGGGCTGTCGCTCGCAGCGGGCCAGTACGGTCTGCTCTTCACCGCGATTCATCTCGGGCTTCCGGCCGGGCTCGCCTCGGTGTTGTTGCAGAGCCAGGCCGCCTTCACGATGGCGCTCGCGGTCGCAGTGCTCGGCGAGCGCATCTACCCGCGGCAGGTGGTCGGGCTGTTCGTCGCGTCCGGCGGCATGGCCCTGATCGCTGTCAATCTCGACTCGGGCGGGTCGCTACTCGCCTTCGCGTTGTGTATCGGAGCAGCGGCATGCTGGAGCGTCGGCAACGTCGGTATCCGGCAGGCCCGACCGGCGAACATGCTCAACCTTATGGTGTGGATCAGCGTCGTCCCGCCCGTACCGTTGCTGGGCCTGTCCCTCCTGCTCGAGGGTCCCCATGAGGTGTGGTCCGCGTTGCGGGGGATCGACACCGCGGGTCTCGGCGCGATCGTCTACATTGCCTACCTGTCGACGCTGGTGGCGTTCGGCCTGTGGGCTTGGCTGATCGGTCGCTACGGAGCCGCCATGGTGGCGCCGTACTCCCTTCTCGTTCCGGTCTTCGGCCTGTCGTCCACCGCGATCGTGCTCGACGAGCCGCTCACCCTGCCGCGCATCGTCGCCGCGTTGCTCGTGGTCGGCGGCATCGGCATCGCCAGCCTCCGCTTTCGTCGCAAAGCGAAGCGATCGGCAGCAATTCCGTCGTACGTCGAGGCTGACGAGCAGCCGGCAGGCGAGGCCGCTCGTACATGACGCCGCGGTAGGTCGCTGAGCTCGGATCGCATCCTTTGACAGTGCTGGCTATCACGTGTCAGAATTTCCTGACAGGTAACAGTGAAAACCGACACGTAGGCGGAGAAGCATGCCGAGACGCGAGCCCCTCGACGGTGACCAGCTGCTGCTGGCCCTGAGTGCGCTTGCCAATCCGCATCGGTTGCGCATCATCGCCGTCCTGGCAGGCGGCCCCAACTACGTCAGTCAGCTGGCCCGCGACCTCCAGATCAGCCGGCCGCTGCTGCACATGCACCTGCAGCGGCTGGAGGCGGCCGGGTTGGTCGAGGGACACATCGAGGTATCCGACGACGGCAAGGCGATGCGCTACTACGCCGTCACCGACTTCGCGATCCGGCTCGATCCGGCGGCAATCGCCGAGTCCGCCCGCACGCTCACCCGGTCCGAGCCCACCGGACGTACGAAAGGAAAGTAGCCATGTCCGACGAGACCTTCCTCGCAGCGGCGGTCTTGATCCTCCTCACCGTCGTGATCGTCGTGATCTTGATCCAAGGCGGCTCGCTCTTCAGCGGCCGCATGGCCCGCCGCGAGCAGGCCCGAGAACGTGAGCTGATCGGCAAGTACGAAACGCTCGCCGGCCACTCGGCCCAGCACCAGGAGACGACGAGCACCGAGCTCAAAGCGATCCGCGAACGGCTCGATGCCATTGAGACGTTGCTTCGCGAGGTCGAGTAGGCGTGGGTCGCCGAGCTGCCACTCGACGACCCACCAGCGATTGCGCCCGACCGACGTGCCCCGCCAGCCCGAACACACATCGCCGAAGGGACTCTACCCATGGCCGCCCCTACGAGGTTGCGCCACGACCCTCACCCACCACGATCTCGCCGTCTCCGTCGCGTAGCGACCCTGCCGGCCGGTCCGCGCGCCAAGTTCGTCGTCCTGCTCGGCGTGATCGGCCTCCTTCTCCTGAGTGCCCCACTTGCGGGCGAACTCGGTGACCTCGAGGACGACCGCGACTCAACCTGGATGCTCCCGCGCGACGCCGAGTCGACGCAGGTCGAGGAGCAGTTGACGGCCTTCGACGCGGACGGCGTCCAGACCGCCACGGTCGTGTACGTCCGAACCGGCGGCCTCACCGACGCCGACCGCCACGCGATCGCAGAGAGCCGTGCCCAGCTCGCCAACTTCGCCGCCGACGGCACCGTATCCGAGCCGCGGGTCTCGCCCGATGGCGACGCCGCCACGCTGACCGTCGGGATCGACATACAGGACGAGGATGTCTTCGACCGCTTCGACGATCTGCGAACGACCATCGACCGCAACTCCCCGGATGGCCTGTCGGCCAAGGTGACCGGTCCGATGGCCACGTTGTACGACGGGGTCAGCGCCTTCGACGGCATCGACGGTCGGATCCTCGGCGCGTCCATGCTCGTCGTGGCGATCCTCCTCCTCTTCATGTATCGCAGCCCGGTCTTGTGGCTGCTCCCCTTGCTGAGCATCGGCGTTGCAATGGCGGTGTCCCAGGCCGCGATCTACCTGCTCGGCAAGCACGCCGGCCTGCTGGTCGACGGCCAAAGCGGCGGCATCCTGCCGATCCTGGTCTTCGGCGTCGGCACGGATTACGCACTGCTGCTGATCGCGCGCTACCGCGAAGAGCTTCACCTGTACGCCGATCGCCATGCTGCGATGCAGCGAGCGATCCGGCGCGCGGCACCGGCGATCCTGGCGTCGTCGGCGACCGTCGTCGTCGGACTCGGCTGCCTGCTGCTCGCCGACATCAACTCGACCCGCAGCCTCGGTGCCGTGTCCGCGATCGGGGTCGGCTTCGCGGCGATCGTGATGGTCACCGTGCTGCCGATGCTCCTCACGCTGATGGGCCGCTGGGTGTTTTGGCCGTTCGTGCCGCGAGTCGACCCGGACGCGGCGACCGGCCAGATCGGCGATGACGACACGAGCCGCTGGCACGGTGCGTGGTCCCGGATCGCCGGCATCGTCTCGCGCTCGCCTCGAACGGTGTGGCGGCTGACCGCCGTCGGCTTGGCCGTGCTGGCCCTGTCGACGATCGGACTCGACGTCGGGACAACCGACGAGCAGAGGTTCGCGACGACGCCCGACTCGGTCACGGGGCAGCAGATGCTGTCGGAGCACTTCCCCGCCGGGAGTTCGGCTCCCGCCGATGTGCTCGCCAATGCGGCGGCCGCGTCCGACGAACGTGCGGCGATCGCCGGTGTCGATGGCGTCGAGCGGGTCTCACCGCCGCAGGCGTCGGCCGACGGGCTGCGGGTTCGCTTCGACGCCGTCCTCACCGACGCGCCTGACTCGCCCGAGGCCGAGGCGACCGTCGAGGCGCTCCGGCACCGGCTCGACGGCATCGGCGGCGCGGACGCCATCGTCGGTGGCCCGACGGCCGAGGCGATGGATCTCGCGGCGGCCGCATCGAGCGACGCCTGGCTGGTCATCCCGCTCGTCCTGATCGTGGTGGTGCTGGTCTTGATGGCGCTGCTACGGGCCGCCGTCGGGCCCCTGGTGCTGCTCGGCACGGTGCTGCTGTCGTACGCGGCCGCGCTCGGCGCCGGTGGGTTGCTGATGCGCGCCATGGGGTTCGACGCGGTCGACGTCTCGCTGCCGCTGCTGGCGTTCGTGTTCCTGGTCGCGCTCGGCGTCGACTACACGATCTTCCTGATGTCGCGAGTACGTGAGGAGGTCGGCCGGGTCGGACATCGGGACGGTGTCACTCGCGGCTTGGTCGCCACCGGCGGCGTGATCACGAGCGCTGGTCTTGTGTTGGCCGCGACCTTCTCGGTGCTGGCCGTCATGCCGATCGTGTTCATGATCGGGCTTGGCGTCGTCGTGGCGCTGGGTGTGCTGCTCGACACGTTCGTGGTCCGTTCGCTGCTGGTGCCGGCGCTGGCCCTGGACATCGGCGAGCGGTTCTGGCTGCCGTCGCGAGCCAGCTCTCGAGTCGAGCTGTAACCACAGTCGCGTGACCAAGGCCACCACGGGGCGAGGTCACAGAACGGCGCGCCACGTCGTCGTACGTGTGATGGCGACCGGGCGGTGCTCGCGTCGCCGTACCCCTGATGCGGGGTGGGGGTAGGCCCAGGGTCTTTCGGGGCCTATCCCCATATCGCGTCACGCCCTCGGTCGAAAGGGTCAACGTAGGGACGAGACGGAGGCGAACATGAGCGTCGCAGTGAGCCGAATTCGGGTCAGTCGACCACCCACGGTTGTCGGGGCGCGTCGGCGGTTTTGGCTGACGCAGGCGGGCATCGTGGTCGCCGCGATCGTCGTGTACTTCGGCGTCCGCACCGTGACCGAGGGATCGCCGTCGGCTGCGGCGCGCAACGCGGGCTGGATCATGGACGCGGAGCGCTGGCTCGGGATCCATGTCGAGTCGGTGATGCAGGGATTCGTGGTCGACCGGGAGTGGCTGGCCAAGACGGCCAACTGGGTTTACATCTGGGGACATTGGCCGGTCATCATCGCCGTCTTGGCTTGGCTGATCGTGCGGGCGCCGGACCGATTCACCCTTTATCGCAACGCGATGCTGATCTCGGGGCTCGTCGGAATCGTCATCTTCGCGACGTTTCCGGTGGCACCACCCCGGCTGCTCGACCTCGGCCTGGTCGACACGGTGACCGAGCGGTCCCATGCGTACCGCGTATTGCAACCGCCGTCGCTTGTGAACCAGTACGCGGCGATGCCGAGCTTTCACGCCGGCTGGGACCTCCTGATCGGCATCGCACTCGTACGCGAGGGCCGCACGCTGCTCACGCGAGTAGTCGGCTGCGTACTCCCGGTGGCGATGACGCTGGCCGTCGTGGTGACCGCCAACCACTACATCCTCGACGTCGTCGCTGGCGCCTCGATCGTGGCCGTCTCCCTCGTGGTCGCGGCCCGCGTGACGAGGACCGCGCCGCGTCTAAGGCTCTGTCCGGCGGACGGCGAAAAACATAGGGCGTTATCCCGATGGAGACGGCATCCTCAGAGGAGGAGTCTCGACACATCACAAGTCATCCACGAGGGAGACCCCGATGTTGTCAAGCTACACGCCCTACGTGATCACCAGGCTGACGTATCGGCGGCGGCCCGACGGCCTCCTGACAACGTCAGCGCGTAGGCGGCGCGGGACCGATGGCGTGCCGACCTCCCCCACGCGGACTAGGTGATCTCCACGAGCAAGTGGGGATAGGTCCCGGTGTGATCGGGGCTTAACCCTATGTCCCTCGTGGTCACGGATCACGAGGCTGGAAACGGCGGACAAAGAAAGACAGACATCCAAGAGAGGACGAGGATCATGACGGCGACCACGCGAGAGCCGCGCGCAGAGCTGGCGCGCTCGGTCGCTCTCGAGTTGGTGCTCGTCGCGTCCTTGTTCCTCGCCTATCGCTTCGGCCGGCTCCTGGTCGGCCACTCGAGTGCGGACGCGCTCCACCACGCCTCCGAGCTGATCGGCTGGGAGCGTGCGGTCGGTCTGCCCAGTGAGCTCGGTTTGCAGCACCTCATGCTGTCGAGCGAGTCGGTCACGCGGCTGGCCAATTTCTACTACGCGACGGTGCATTTCCCGCTGACGGTGCTGTTCCTCGTGTGGCTGTTCGTCCGGTCTCGCGACCAGTATCGACAGATCCGGACGTCGATGGCGTTGCTGACCTTGCTGGCGCTCGTTATCCACGCGGCCTTCCCGCTCGCGCCGGCCCGGATGCTGAACGGTCTCGGCTTCGTCGACACCGCTGCGTTGTACGGACCGAACGTCTACAGCGCGGCACCGAACGCCGACAGTGTCGCCAACCAGTTCGCCGCGATGCCGAGTCTGCACTTCGGCTGGGCAGTCGTGGTCGCGATGGGCGTCATCCGGGTCAGCCGGTCGCGCTGGCGCTGGCTCTGGATCGCGCATCCGACGATCACGCTGCTGGTCATCGTCGGCACCGGCAACCACTACTGGACCGACGCCGCCGTGGCGGGCGTACTCCTCATCGGCACCGAGTACGCGGTCCGGTCATGGGAGCGCCTCGGCCGCCGAGGCGTCCGCGTGATGGCCGGTGCTGCGGCGCCCGTCGTCAGCGGCCCGCCGCCTCGCTCCTGGCTGGTTACACCGACCTTCGGCGGGTACGTGGTCGTGGCGGGTCTTGCGCACCGGCTCCCCGCTCGGCGTGGGCCACCGGCCCGAGCTGGACCGGCCAAGCCGGCTGCGTACGCGGCCTGTTGAGACGTGACGTATGCACCACGCCGTTCTGGTTGGTGGTGCATTCGTCACGTTTCGGGGCGGCATCGCTCGGTGGTGGTCAGTTCAGCAGGAATTCTCGGACGGCCGCCCGCCCAACCTCGTTGCTCTGCAGGCCATGGCCGCGTCCTGGGAACCGGACCAGCTGCGCGTTCGGCATCCGTGCCGCCTGCTCCTCGGCCCACTTCCGCAGGGTGAACAGGTCGTGCTCGCCCGAGAGCAGGATCGAGCGCGCGGTGATGGTCTCGCGGTTGACGTACGGAGCCGGACGCGTCTCGGGCCACCGCAAGCAACCTGCGATCGGGTTCGCCTTGCGGGCGAGCTCCTTGGTGAACGGCCAGTACGCCCGGGCCGGGATGTCCGCGAGGGCCGCGTCGAGTAGGGCGGGTCGCTTCTCGACCGGCGTTGCGGAGTCGCCCCAGGGGAAGTGGAGGTCGGTGCAGACCGTGTCGAGGTGCAGGCCAGCCGACAGTTGATCGGCCGGTGTGCCGATGCTGGTCGCGGAGTTGAGGAACTGCTCGAGGACGGTGGTGTCGCCGTTTCGGGCGTCGTGCAGCATCGCGGGGACGCCGTGGAAGCCGGGGTCGAACGGGTCGATGCTCAGGATCGTGAGCGACTCCATCAGTCGAGTCGGGCCTATCGGCTGCCCGTCGATCCGGCCGTGGCGGACCAGCCATGCCAGGTCGGCTGCGGGATCCGTCGTGCACTCCGGATCGTCGGCGCAGGCGTCGCGCAGCACCCGAGCCGGTGCGTGCGCCGAGTCGACGAGCAGCGGACCGTACCCCTCCTGCGGCACGGTGGAGTCGAGCACGAGCGACCCGACGTGCGACGGGTGCGCCAAGGCGTAGTGCTCGGCGACGTACGTGCCGTACGAGACGCCGTCGAGGGTCATCCGTTCTACGTCGAGCGCCTGCCGGAGCGACTCGATGTCGGCAACGGTGTCCGGTGTCGAGTAGAAGTCACGCGCCGCGCCGATGGTCTCGGCGCATGCGTCCACCGCGTCCGGCGGCGGTGCGAGGAAGTCCGACCCGCCGGTCGTCTCTTGCAGCGCCGCGCAGTCGATGGCGCCGCGGCCGGTGCCGCGCTGGTCGAAGACGACGAGCCGATACTGCTCGCGCACCTCGGGCGCGAGGTAGCTCTTGATGCGGGACAGTAACCCGACGCCCGGTTGTCCGGGGCCGCCGGTCAGCAGGAGAAGCACACCGCGCGGCGCGTCGGCGTTGTTCGCGGCCGCGACTGCGAGATCAAGGCTGCCGTCGACGGCGCCGGTGTGGTCCAACGGCACGGTGAGGGTGCTGCACGTGAATTCCGGCTCGCCGTCGCACGGCGCCGGATCCGCCAAGGTCGCGCCGGCCGTCCGATTCAGCTCTGCGAGTCCGGCGGTGGCCGGGCCGCCTTCGAAGGTTGCGGAGCCGATCGTGACGACGAGCGCGGCGGCCAGTCCGCCCGCCGTGAGCCGACCAATCATCCGTTCCTCCCAGTACGCGTGGCGTCGGTGCCTGGCCAGCCTGCCCCGTCGGTCCCGTCGCCGCGAGGACCTTCACGTCTGGCTGAATCTCCACCACCTCGCGGGGCCGAATCGTGACGCAAAATCGACCCGGCATGCCCCCGTCGGCAGTGACGATGAGTGCGGAGGTGAGTGAGCGTGCTGCGAATGCACCTTGACTCCGGCGACCTCGCCCGCATCCGGGTCGCGGCTACCTGGGGTCCGTGGGCCGAGACCGTGCTGTGTCTCCACGCGCTGCGCGAACGGAGGCCGACGGCCCGATTCCGGCTGTGGAGCGCGGCTGCCCAGCGGGTGACCGACCGTCGGCAGCTGGAGCTCGCCGGATTCCTTCGGCCGAAGCCGGGCATGGTGGCGGACCTGCTCACGCTCGTCGGATCGGTCGACACGTTCGACCGAGGCGCCCAACGGCTTGCGGCCCGGCCGGACGCCGATCTTCGGGCCGAGCTGCGCTCCTATTCGCGCGACGGCGTACCGCCCTGGCTCAATGGTCTCGACCAGGCTCGGCCGAAGGCTCGAAGCACGCTGACCCAGGTGCTGTCCAAGACTCATCAGCATCTCGTCGCGCCGTACTGGCCGTCGATGCTGAGTCACCTCACCGGTGAACGGGCTCGCCTGGGCCGACAGATTGCCGACCAGGGCGTCGAGCATCTGCTGGAGCGGTTGCATCCCAACATCCGGTGGCGTCCGCCCGTCCTCGAGATCCTCGGCGGCGCCCCGTGGGTGCAGGCGCCATTGGACGTACGCCTCGACGGACGGGGCATCGTGGTCGTCCCGTCGATCTTTTGCGGCCCGGTGCCGATTCCACTGTTCCCGCTCGACGGTGGAGCCGCGCTTCTCTTGGTGCCGGCGCCGCCGGAGTTGATCGACGCGCCGACGGTGTGGAACGCACAATCGGCGAACGGTGATCCGCTCGCGACCCTCCTCGGCCGTACTCGGGCCGCGGTCCTGCGGGCGCTCGACGACGGCAGCACGACCACCGAACTGGCTCGGCGTCTCGAGATCTCGCCCAGCGGTGCCAGCCAGCACACGGCAGCACTGCGCTCCGCGGGGCTCATCATCAGCCGCCGCGACCGCAACCGCATGGTCCACACGGCCACCGATCTGGGAGCGCGCCTGCTCGGCCAGTCCGGGTGAGCAGGCCAGCCACAGGTACGGGTGCCCTTGTGTTACTCGCTTCGGCGGCTCCGCGGCGTCCACCTCCTCCAGGGCCGTCACCTCTGTCACGTCAACACCACATGCGTCACTGACCGATGTGGGAGGGCCATCGCACCATCGGTCAATGCCGCATGCGGGAGACCAGGGCGGGTGGTGCGCGCGAGACGGCAGCATCTGGCCGGGCCGACCGGATCCGCCGACATGACGGACGCCACAGGCCCGATTGCTTGACCACCATGACAGCGCTGGTGTCAGAATCGTGGGACGGGTTTACTGGTTAGTAACAACTCGACGGCCGAGCGACAATCGACGGTAGAGGACCCTTCCATGACCGAGGCGTACGTTTACGACGCGATTCGGACCCCGCGCGGGCGCGGCAAGAAGTCCGGCTCGCTGTACGAGGTCAAGCCGATCACGCTGATGACCGGGCTGCTGCAGGAGATCCAGCGCCGTAATCCCGAACTCGACTCGGCTCAGGTCGAAGACGTCGTCCTCGGGGTCGTGTCGCCGATCGGTGATCAGGGCGGCGACATCGCCAAGACGGCTGCGCTGGCGGCGGGCCTGCCGTACACGGTCGCCGGTGTCCAGCTCAACCGGTTCTGCTCGTCCGGCCTCGAAGCGGTCAACCAAGCGGCGGCCCGAGTGCGGTCGGGCTGGGAGGACCTGATCCTCGCCGGCGGCGTCGAGTCGATGAGCCGGGTGCCGATGGCATCCGACGGCGGCGCTTGGTACACCGACCCGGAGACGGCGTTCCAGACCGACTTCATCCCGCAGGGCATCAGCGCCGACCTGATCGCGACGATGGAGGGTTACGACCGGACCGCCGTCGACGCGTTCGCCGCGGAGTCGCAGGCCCGGGCCGCGAAGGCGACGGCGAACGGCTGGTTCAGCGAGTCGCTGGTGCCCGTCGTCGACCGGAACGGCCTGGCCGTACTCGACCACGACGAGTTCATCCGGCCCGACACCACCGTCGAGTCGTTGGCCGGCCTGCCGCCGTCGTTCGCCGCGATCGGGGAGCACGGTGGCTTCGACTCGGTCGCGCTCGAGAAGTACCACTGGGTCGAAACGATCGACCACGTCCACCACGCCGGCAACTCCTCCGGCATCGTCGACGGCGCCAGCCTCGTCATGGTCGGCAGCGAGGCGGCCGGTCGGCGCAACGGGCTGACGCCACGGGCCCGGATCCTCGCCACCGCCGTCAGCGGCTCGGAGCCGACCATCATGCTGACCGGGCCGGCGCCGGCCAGTCGCAAGGCGCTCGCCAAGGCCGGCCTGGACGTCTCCGACCTCGACCTGATCGAGATGAACGAGGCGTTCGCCGCCGTCGTGCTTCGGTTCATGAAGGACCTCTCGGTGCCGCACGACATCGTCAACGTCAACGGCGGCGCGATCGCGATGGGCCATCCGCTCGGCGCGACAGGCGCGATGATCCTCGGCACCCTCATCGACGAGCTGCACCGCCGCGACCTGCGCTACGGCCTGGCCACCCTCTGCGTCGGCGGCGGCATGGGCTGCGCGACTGTGGTGGAGCGCCTGTGACCGCCCCGCTCGGATTTGCGCCCGTACGCACCACCGGTCGGGCTCCGCACGGTGCGTCAGCGCGCAAAACCGTACGCCGACCGTCCCTCCTCCTTCGACCCGTGAGGATTGACTCGTGACGACAACGACTGAGGCATCTGCCGTTCGGTACGAGCGTGGCCGCGACGGCATCGTGACGCTGGTGCTCGACGACCCCGAGCAGAGCGCCAACACGATGAACGAGCGCTACACGCGTGGCATGCGGGCGGCTGTCGACCGGCTGGCCGGCGAGCGTGACGACATCACCGGCGTCATCGTGACCAGCGCCAAGAAGACCTTCTTCGCCGGCGGCGACCTCGACCTGATGATGCAGGCGACCCGGGCCGATGCGCCTCGGCTCTTCGAGGAGATCGAGGAGATCAAGGCGCAGCTGCGTACCCTCGAGACGCTCGGCAAGCCGGTCGTGGCGGCGCTCAACGGCACCGCGCTCGGTGGCGGCCTCGAGATCGCGCTGGCGTGCCACCGACGGATCGCGGTCGACGACGGCCGCAGTGAGTTCGGGCTACCCGAGGTCACGCTCGGCCTGCTGCCCGGCGGCGGTGGCGTGACTCGTACGGTGCGCATGTTCGGCCTGCAGAAGGCGCTCATGGACGTGCTGCTGCAGGGGCCCCGGATGAAGCCGGCCCGGGCCAGGGACACCGGCCTGGTCGACGATCTGGTCGCCAGCCTCGACGACCTGATCCCGGCCGCGAAGGCATGGATCGCCGACCACAAGGATGACGTTAACGCCGCGACCCAGCCGTGGGACCGCGACGGCTACAAGATGCCCGGCGGCACACCGAGCCACCCGAAGCTGGCGCAGTTTCTCCCCGCGTTCCCCGGCAATCTCCGCAAGCAGACCAAGGGCGCGCCGTATCCCGCGCCGCGCAACATCATGTCGGCTGCGATCGAGGGTGCGCAGGTCGACTTCGAGACCGCGACCCGGATCGAGTCGCGCTATCTCGTCGACCTGATCGTGGGCCAGACGTTCAAGAACATGACGCAGGCGTTCTGGTACGACCTCAATCACATCAACGCCGGCGGCTCGCGGCCCTCCGAACCGCCGAAGTGGAAAGCCACGAAGGTCGCGGTCCTCGGCGCCGGCATGATGGGCGCCGGCATCGCGTACGTGTCGGCCAAGGCCGGCGTCGACGTCGTACTCAAGGACGTCAGCATCGAGGCGGCCGAGAAGGGCAAGGCGTACTCGCAGAAGCTCCTCGACAAGCAGGTCGACAAGGGTCGCTCGACGCCCGACAAGCGCGACGAGATCCTGAGCCGTATCCACCCGACGGCCGACAACGCCGACGTCGCCGGCTGCGACATGGTTATCGAGGCGGTGTTCGAAGACGTGGCACTCAAGCACAAGGTATTCGGCGAGATCGAACACCTCGTAGAGTCTGACGCGCTGCTCGGCTCCAACACGTCGACGCTACCGATCACCGAGCTCGCGACCGGTGTGCAGCGGCAGGACGACTTCATAGGCATCCACTTCTTCTCGCCGGTCGACAAGATGCCGCTGGTCGAGATCATCGTCGGCGAGAAGACGTCGGATGTCGCGCTGGCGAAGGCGTACGACTACGTCCAGCAGATCAAGAAGACGCCGATCGTCGTCAACGACTCGCGTGGCTTCTTCACGTCGCGGGTGTTCGGCTCGCTGGTCATGGAGGGTGCGGCGATGCTCGGCGAGGGCGTCAACCCAGCGTCGATCGAGAAGGCGGCGGTGACGACCGGCTTCCCGGCGCCGCCGCTCGCGATGATTGACGAGGTGACACTGACGCTGCCGCGGAAGATAGCCAAGGAGGCGAAGGCGGCGGCCGAGGCCGAGGGGTTCAGCTTCGGCGAGCACCCGGGCATGGCGGTGATCGATCGGATGGTCGACGAGTTCGAGCGCACCGGCAAGGCCGCGGGCGCCGGCTTCTACGACTACCCGGAGGGTGGGCCGAAGCACCTGTGGCCGGGGCTACGTGAGCATTTTGCGTGCGTCAAACACGACTCCGGGCAGGAGGGCACGGATCCGCGGTCGGGCGTGAGTTCGGGCCCCGAGACCGGTGACCGTGCCGGGCCGATCTCGTTCCGCGACATGCAGGAGCGGCTGACGTTCATCATGTCGATCGAGACCGTGCGGTGTCTGGCCGAAGGCGTACTCCGCTCGGTGCCGGACGCCAACATCGGGTCGATCTTCGGCATCGGGTTCCCGCCGTGCTTCGGCGGCGCGCTGCAATACATCAACGGGTACGACGGCGGCGTGGCTGGCTTCGTCGCGCGGGCCCGTGAACTCGCGGCGACCTACGGCGACCGTTTCGAGCCGCCGGCGCTCCTCGTCGAGAAGGCCGAGGCCGGCGAGCGCTTCGCCTGACTTCTTACGCTAGGGGCGAAACCCGCTTCCGGTCGGGTCGGCGCTGACCGTACTGTCGGATCATGGCGGAGCCACCCACGATCGATCCGAGCAAGCGTCGTCGGCCGTCGCGGCCACTACTGCGGAGGGTGCTCGGCGACGGGCTTCGACGGGCCCGGCTAGAGCAGGGCCGGACGCTGGCCGACGTGGCTGCCGCCGCCCGCGTGTCGATGCAATACCTGTCCGAGCTCGAGCGCGGCCGCAAGGAAGCCTCGTCGGAGATCCTCGACGCACTCTGCGACGCGCTCGACGTCGACCTCGCCGACCTGCTGACCGACGTCCGCCGCCCCGCCGTCGAGGGTCGCGACCGCGCTCCCGTCGTACGGCTGGAGTCGATCCGAGTCGCGTCGCGCCGGCGTGGCTCCCGTCCGGCCGGTGGCTCGAGCGACCCGGTCTGCCTGGCCGCGTGAGCCACGGATCTTGAGGGGTTTGGGTAGCTCTGGCTACCCAAACCCCTCAAGATTCGTCGACCGACTCACGCGCTGACCGACTCGAGCGCCGCCGCCTCGCGGCGAACCATCACCCGGTCGGCCAGGCCATAGCCGACGGCTTCCTGCGCCGTGAGCGTCAGGTCGCGGTCGGTGTCGCTGCGGATCTTCGCCGCCGAGTGTCCGGTGTGCTCGCTGAGGACCTCCTCCATCGCGCTCCGGACCCGGCTCACCTCGCGAGCCTGGACGGCCAGATCCGGTAGCGCCCCGCGGGCCTGGCTCGCCGGCTGCTGCAGCACGACCTTCGCGTGGGGTAGCACGGCCCGCTTGCCCGGTGCGCCGGCCGCGAGCAGGACCGCCGCCGCGGACGCGGCCTGGCCCATGCAGATCGTGGCGACGTCCGGCCGGATGAACTGCATCGTGTCGTAGATCGTCGTCATCGCACTGAACGAGCCGCCGGGCGAGTTGATGTAGAGCCCGATCTCTCGCTCCGGATTCGCGAACTCCAGATGCAGCAGCTGGGCCATCACGACGTTGGCGACCCCGTCGTCGATCTCGGTGCCGATGAAGACGATTCGCTCCGTCAGCATCTGGGAGAAGATGTCGTACGCGCGCTCGCCTCTCGGGGTCTTCTCGACGACCGTGGGGATGGTGTACTGCGACATCGTCAGACCCCTGCCCTTCGATCGACCGCTGCCGACGGGCGTACGTCGGAGACCCGCTCCACGATGTGATCGATAAAGCCGTACTCGCGGGCAGCCTCGGCGTCGAACCAACGGTCCCGCAGGCTGTCCTGCTCGACCTGCTCGACCGACTGTCCAGTGAGCTCGGCCGTCAGCCGGGTCATCATCGCGCTGGTCCGCTCGAGCTGCTGGGCGTAGATCTCGATGTCGGCGGCCGAGCCACCGAAGCCCGCGGAGCCCTGGTGCAGCAGGACTTGGGCATGCGGCAGGCTGTAGCGCTTGCCGGGAGTGCCCGCGCACAAGAGGAACTGGCCCATGCTCGCGGCCAAGCCCATCGCGAGAGTGCTGACGTCGTTGGGGATCAGCCGCATCGTGTCGTAGATCGCGAGGCCGGCGCTGACCGAGCCGCCCGGCGAGTTGATGTAGAGGCTGATGTCAGTACGCGGGTCCTCGGCCGACAACAGCAGGAGCTGGGCGCAGAGCCGGTTGGCGACCGGGTCGTCGACCTCGGTGCCCAAGACGATGATGCGCTGATGGAGCAGCCGGGTCGCGAGTTGGTCGTCGAGTGTGGAGTACGAGGGTTCGGCTACGGCGGTCGTCATGTCCTCGATCCTCTGGCTGCGTACGTACCCGAACCAAGGCAATCTGCTGACAGCAGAGCCCCCGCTCCACTGGCTACCCCCAGCGAGCGCGGAGTGGGCTCCGATTACGCGGCAGCGCCCGGGCCGGGCAGGGCGTCGACGTCGCCCGCGTGCATCGGTTCGCCGCAATGGGCGCATCGGAGGTCGACGCTGCTGACCTCGCCGCACGCGCGATGGCGATAGAGCACGGGCGGGCCGGCCTCGCCCGAAAGCCACTTGTCGCCCCATGCGGTCATGACCATGAGCAGGTCGACCAGCTCGGTGCCCTTCGCCGTCAGATGGTATTCGTAGCGCGGCCGCTTGTCGTACGGTCGGCGCTCGAGCACGCCCTCGCCCACGAGGTGGTGGAGCCGTTCGGTCAGGACCTTGCGTGAGATCCCGAGGTCGGCCTGGATCTGGTCGAATCGACTCATCCCGACCCACACGTCCCGCAGGATCAGCGGCGACCACGGCTCCCCGATGACGTCCAGGGTGCGCGCGATCGAGCAGGCCATCTCTCCGAAGCTCGTCCGTTGCATGGCGACAGTCTAGCAATTGGGGTTCCCTAAGAAAACTCCACGTGCTACTGTCATGGAGTCTCTTCAAGGAACTCGAAAGGACTTCGGAGATGAACAAGGTCTTGGTCGCCCTGGCAGTGTCGGTCGACGGGTACATCACGGGTCGCGATCCGGGCCCCGGGCGCGGGCTCGGCGACGGGTCGATGCTGTTCGACTGGTACTTCGACGGCGATGCGCCCAGCCAGGTGTTCGACGGCTTCAAGCTCAGCGCGCCGAGCGCACGGGTCTTCGACGCGCTCGCCGGACGCGTGGGAGCGATCGTCGCCGGGCGCAACACGTATGACGACTCCGACGGCTTCGGAGGTGGCAGCCCCCACCCGGCCGCCCCGCTGTTCGTCCTCAGCCATCGGCCGGCGTCGGAGATGTCCGAGCGGCAGACCTTCGTCACCACCGGAATCGAGGACGCGATCGCGGCGGCTCGTGAGGCTGCCGGCGACAAGGACGTCGGTCTCATGGGCGGTGGCGTCGTGACCGAGGCGCTGAAGGCGGGTCTCGTTGACGAGGTGATCCTCCATCAGGTACCGATCCTGCTCGGCGGCGGCCGGCGCTTCTTCCAGGCGCTCCCTGAGCACATTCACCTGCGCCTCGTCGAGGCCGTCCCGGCGCCAGGCGTCACGCATCTGCACTACGAGATCGCACGATGACTGGCGCTACGGCGGTCGCCAACCGCGATCTCGCCACGGCTCTCGAGGCTGTCGTGCCGGACGCGACGAACGATCCGCCGCCGGCTACATCGAGTGCCTCACCGACAACCCCCGCTAGCAATCACATCGAGAACTCATGCCAGGAGATGATCACCATGCTCGACCCCGACGTACGCCGCGTCCTCGACGGCACTCCGATCGCCCACCTCGCCAGCGTTCTGCCCGACGGTGCTCCGCACTCCGTGCCGGTCTGGGTCGGCACCCTGGGCGACAACATTGTGTTTCTCACTGGCCCCGGCTCGCGGAAGGCCCGCAACCTGCGGCGTGATCCACGGATCGCGCTTTCGATCGCGCCGGCCGACAACCCGTTCCAGCCGGTCATCATCCGTGGCCGGGTCGTGGAGTGGCTCGAGGGCGACGCCGCTTGGGAGGTCGTCGACCGGCTGGCCGCGAAGTACATCGGCGCGCCCTACTCGCGCGAGGAGGAGCGCGTCGTGGCGCTGATCGACCCCGACCGGCAAATCGTCGGTGTCTGATCGACGGCCGGTCGCGGGTCACGTACCCCCAGTGGGAGCGGTCGTCAGGCTGGCCGCGTCACGTCGTGATGCCGTCGGTTTGCGCCCTCGCGGTTGGTGTGGTGCGGGCTGCACCAACAACCAGCGCGCAAATCCGTTGGGACGGTAGCGTTCCCGCCGATGCCGCAACTGGACCGCAGGCTGACGACGGCCGACGCCGTCGTGGTCGGCCTTGGCGCGATGCTGGGAGCCGGGGTCTTCGCCGCCTTCGGGCCGGCCGCCGATGCCGCCGGGACCGGTCTTCTGGTCGGCCTCGCGATCGCGGCCGTCATCGCCTACTGCAACGCGGTGGCCTCGGCCCAGCTGGCTGCGGTCTATCCCGTCTCGGGCGGCACCTACGTGTACGGCCGGGAGCGGCTCGGCCCGACGTGGGGATTCGTCGCCGGATGGGGCTTCGTCATCGGCAAGACCGCCTCGTGCGCCGCGATGGCGCTGACGCTGGGAGCGTACGCCGTCGCGGACCACGCTTTGGCGCAGCGGCTGATCGGCGTGGCGGCGGTGGTGCTCCTCACGGCGGCCAACTATCGCGGCGTC
>JBKOYM010000183.1:0-8368 GCA_046725375.1 Actinomycetota bacterium | reverse complement strand
GCGGCCTTCTGGCGCCAGCTCACGACGGCTTTCCCGGAGGCGCCGGTGATCCTGACCGTCCGGGACGCGCAGGGCTGGTACGAAAGCGTACGCAGCACGATCTTCACCATGTTCGGCCCCGCCCCGCCGGACGAGCGGGTCTCGCGAGCCCGCCGGACCGTCCCCGGGCTCGATACGTTCACGACGTTTCACCGCAAGATGATCTGGGACGGCTTCTTCGACGGCCGCTTCGCCGACCGGGACTACGCGATCGGCGTTTACGACGCCCACAATGCCGCGGTGATCCAGGATGTGCCTGCCGATCGGCTGCTCATCACGACGCCTGACGGCGGATGGGAGCCGCTGTGTACGTTCCTCGGCGTGCCGATTCCGGACGAGCCGTACCCGCGTCTCAATACCCCTGACATGTTTTGGACCCGAGTCGAGGAACGCATCAGCGAATCGCAGCGCTGAGAGCCCGCTTGTCCGGCTTGCCGGCGGCGGTGACCGGGATGTCGTTTCGCACGGTGATCGTCCTCGGCACGTTGTTGCGGCTCAACCTCTGACGGACCAGATCGGTGAGAGCGTCGACGTCCGGAGGCTCGTGGCCGATCGGCACGACGAACGCGTGGATGGCCTCGCCGGTCTCCGAGTCGGGAGCGCCAACCACACACGCCTGCGCGACGGCGGGATGCTCGGCCAGCACCCGTTCGATCGCGCCCGCATAGCAGACCTCCGCGTTGACCATGATCACGTCGCGGGCCCGGCCGGTCAGGTAGAGGAAGCCCTCGTCGTCCAGGTGGCCGAGGTCCCGCGTACGCACCCAGCCGTCGATGAGCACCTCGCGAGTCTGCTCCGGGTCGTTCCAGTACCCGGCCATCGCATGTGGGCTGCGTACGAAGATCTCACCGTCTCGAATGGTGACCCCGACCGCCGGCAGCGGCCGACCGACCGACGCCTCGTGACCCGCCGTGATGTCGTCCGGGGTGAGCATGGCGATGACGCCCGCTTCGCCCTGCCCATAGCCCTGCCACACGACCGGGCCCAGCCGATCGGTGGCCGCCCGGAGCAGGTTCGGGCTCGCCGGAGAACCACCGAGTACGACCGCCCGCAGGCTGCTCAGATCGGCATCGGTCTCCAAGAGGTGCTGGAGCCGGGCTGGAGGCATCAGGCTGGCGGTGGGCCGACCGCGTTCGATCGCCTCGCCCAGCTCGAGCCCGTTCGGCAAAATCGCTGTGCCACCCGTGACAAGGCATCGACCCAGATACGTGAACATCACCGGGCCGGCCAGGCTCTCGGGGATCAGGCAGCGCTCGAAGCCGGTCATCAGCCGCGTCAAGGCCGGCGCCCACCGCTCGGGTCGATAGGCGCGGCTGATCGCCCGGTACGTGTGCGCACAGGCCTTCGGCTGCCCGGTGCTGCCACTGGTGTACGTCAGCCGTGCGATGTCGTCGGGCCGGCCCAGCTCCGGGAGGTCGACGCCGTCGGCATCGAACAGCGCGTCCAACTGGAGCGCCGGCCCATCGAGCAGCCGGTCCGCGACGACAACGTCAAGCTTGGCCATCGCCTCGTCGCGCTGCCCCGTACTCCAGCCCGGGCGGGCCGGCGCGACGCGACATCCGAGGCAGTGCGCCGCCAAGTGAGCGGCATAGGCCTCCGGCGAAGCCGACAGGACCAGACCGACGCCGGTTCCGCGGCCCAACCCGGCTCGCCACATACCCGCGACGAAGCGTCGAACCATGCTGAGCAGCTCGTCGTACGACACCGAGCGCGGCCCGACCTCGAACGCTGTCTGGGTAGGACTACGCCGCAATGCATCCAGCACGGGTGCGGGAAACTGTCCGGCCATGCCGGTGATACGGCCGGCTCGGCGCGGAGGATTCCACGGGCCGCGAATCGCATCGATCCAGTGGTCGCCGCGACCATGGCTGCTCGAGGGTGGTGATGTCGCCCTCGAACAGCCAACCCGCTTCGTCAACCGAGCTGAGCGTTCAACGGCCTTCGACGTAGATCAGCGCGTCGCCGACCGCGCGTTCCGACGACCCGCTCGGCTGATTGACCAGCTCGCCACGCACCGACATGGTGGTGGATCCGCCGCCGTCGAGGTTGATCGCGTCGTCCATGCCGAGCGCATCGGCGACGGCTGCGGTCTCGTCCAGGGTCGTCCCGACGCTGCTGGTCCGTCGGCCGTCGATCGTCGCCAGCATGATCTCGCCCTGCCGGGTCGTTCCGACGATGGTGCGCGGGTTGCGGTCGAAGAAGCTTCCGGACCCGTCCGGGACGACGATCTCACCATCGGCGGTGAGTCGGTAACGGCCGTTTACGCCGAACAGCTCGGGCTGCATGGCGACCTGGTCGCCGTCCTCGTCAACGAGCCGAAGCGCCTGAGTGACGCAGCCCTCGCCCGCGACGGCCAGCAGCGCGGCGCTATCGCGGCCGGTTGCCTGGAGCGAGGTCTGCCGGGCGCTCAGCGACGTGCCGCGCGTGGCCGACGTCCGGACGACGCAGCCGAACCGGTCGAGGACGACCTCGACGCCGCGACCGGACGGCGTGGACGCCCCGAACTCCGGCGTGAACCGTACGACGTCGCCGCGCAGGTTGCATTGGGTCTGGTCGTCGAGCTCGGCACAGCCAGCCGGGACGACGGGTGGATGGTTGATGAACTCCAACGGCAGCTCGGCCCCGGACTGGCGGTTGCGTACGATGCCGGACCAGTCCAGATGCCCCATCAGGATCCGGTCGCCCTGCGAGTTGATCACCAAGTCGGCCTCGTTGCCGTCGGCGTCGGGCTCGCTGAGCAGCTTGCCGTCGAAGACGCCCAGCCCCACCGGATCACCCGGGAACTGTGGGTTGGCGGTGAAGGTGAAGAACGACGCGTTGACGCCGGCGAGCGCGCCAGTCATCTCGACGAGTGCCGTCGTCCGCTCCACCTGACCCAGGTCCGGGCCGTAGGTCGCGGCCAGGTGGCCGTCGGCAACTCTCGGGTCGATGGTCAGGACGTTGACCGCCCAGGGACCGCGCGTCGTCGTGTTGATTTGGTCCGGCGGTGCTGGTTCAGTTCCCCGAACGATCCGGGTCAGCGTCACGCCCTCACCGAGTACCTGCGTCGAGCGGGTCTCCTGGAGGTCGGGGTCGCCCAACGGCAGGTTTTCGGAGTCGGCGTCGGCCGGGCCAGCGGTGAAGACTGATGTCGACGCAAAGGATGTGAGGACCAGAGCGAGCACTGCCGCCGAGCTGGCGGCCGTCATGCGGGCATGGGTTCTCATGCATCGGTACTTTCCCAGGCGGCCACATCTTCTGCACGGCCAATCGGTGAAGTGTTCATGACCGAATCGACACGTCACAGGCGCTGCGGGCTCCTCGGCGACCGGCGGCGCCTACGGATGGAGGCGTCACGTGACCTGCACTCAACGCGATTGGGGTAGGGGCTTTCGGCCCTGTGCTGTCGCAGTCACGCGGTTGTAGATGTGCTCCAACACCTGTTGGGGCCGATGCCTCTGTAGGACGGCCACGACCTCATTTCGATCGGGAGGCTCGATGAATATTCGAGTCCCGCAGCGCCGGATGATCGCCGGTGGCGTGGTTATCGCACTCGCAGTGGCCCTGGCGGTCGTGATCTGGGTCCGTTCCGACGGACCAGAGGCGGGTAGCCCGCAGGACCAAGCGGACCTGGCCGGAGAGTTGGCGAGGGGAGGCGACCCCGAGGTCGAGGAGGAGCTCGCCGAGGAGACTTCGGAGCGACAGGAAGCGCTGGAGGAGGCTGACGCCCAAGGGATCGACTGGCAGGCCACATCGGTTGCCGCCACGCCAGCTCCGGGCTGGGTGGGCGAACAGGTCGCCGATCCTGACGGCGACGACTGGGAGCCGGCCATCGCGGCCGATCCGAACTCGCCGCACGTCTATCTGCTGACCACGCATTTCGCCGACAAGCCGTGCCCCGGCAACTGTCCGGTGCCGCATCTCTCACTCCACATATCGCCCGATGGCGGTAAGACCTGGGCACAACAGCGCCCACTGTGCGCGTGCAAGGGATCGTGGCAGTACGACCCGCAGATCGAGGTCGTGCCCAACACCGGCGCGGTGTACGCGGCGTACTTGAACGGGTTCAACGTCGTGTTCGTCAAGTCCACTGATCACGGTGCAAGTTGGTCGGACCCGGTGTCGACGTACGGCAACGTCTCGTGGAACGACAAGCCGGCCCTCGCCACCAGCGACGACGGCCGCGACGTCTACATCTCGTGGAACGGACCCACCGGAGGGGACCCCTGGGTCGCCCAGTCGCACGACTTCGGCCGAACCTGGACCCAGACCAAGCTGGTCGACTCGTCGCGCTATTTCTTCGCCTTCGACGCGGACGTGTTGCATGACGGCACGGTCGCCTTCGTCGAAAGCTCCATCGCGTACACCGGTCCAGGCGGCGCACCCGAGGGTGTCGTCGACCACCATGTCTTCGTCTCACGCGACGCCGGCACGACCTGGGACAACCACATCATCGACACCGTCGAGGTCGGCGAGCCATGCGTGGCGGAAGGCTGCTCGCCAGACTTCTACATCGGCCACGGCGCGATATCCGCTGACGACGCCGGCAACCTCGTCGTCCTTTATGACGGGGCCTCGACGAATCTCGGACCGCAGCAGATCTTCGCCCGGCGGTCCACCGATGGAGGCTCGACGTGGAGCACGCGAGTGGCGCTGTCCGTGGCCGGCGAGAACGCGACGTCACCGGCAGTCGAGTCGCGCGCCAACGGCGACGTTCGCGCTTGGTACATGCAGACGATCAACGGCGACGATCCGGACGCATGGAACGTCTTCTACCGAAGCTCAACCGACGGTGGCGCGTCGTGGACCAGCCCCGTCAAGGTCTCCGACGCAGCCTCGGGTGCGGCTTACAAGGACGCCGACGGCTTCGACGAAATCTACGGTGACTACGGCGAGCTCGCGGTCACCAATACCGGCAAGTCGATCGCGGTTTGGGGCGAGGGACTGTCGTGGGCCGGCCCCGGCGGCGTGTGGTTCAACCGACAGCGATGATGCGGGGTTAGCGTCCCGCCAGGAACTCGGTGAGACCGTCCAGCAGCCGGGCGACGTCGTCATCAGTGGAGTACGGGGCCATGCCTACGCGCAGTGCGTCGGTGTCGTCGAGGGCGAGGCGGAGCTGTGCCTGGTGGGCGTAGAAGAACCCGGCCGGCGCCAGCACGTTCTTGGTCAACAGGAAGCGGTAGGCGTCCATCGAACTGCGGCCGGGGAACGTCGCGAGCAGCGTCGGTGTTCGGCTTCGAGCTCGGGAGTGCACCGTCGCATCGAGGTCGAGCAGGCCCTTCTCGGCGACCTCCCGCAGCCGCTGCTCGTGCTCGTCGAACGCGTCGTACGAGCGCGCCAGCCGCTGCCGCCGAGTGCCGTCGCCTGGCACGGCCGCGGCGATGAAGTCGACGGCCGCTGTCGCGCCTGCCATGACCTCGTAGGGCAGCGTGCCGAGCTCGAATCGCTCCGGCACGATCTCGGTCGACGGCGCGAGCTTGTCCGGGTGCAAGGATTCCAGCAGGTCCGGCGCCGCCGCCAAGACTGCGCAGTGGGGCCCAAAGAACTTGTACGGCGAACACACGAACAGGTCGGCCCCGAAGGTCGGCAAGCTCGGCAGGTGATGGGCGGTGAAGTGCACCCCGTCGACGTAGACCAACGCCCCGACCGCATGTGCGGCATCGGCGATCCGGCGCAGTGGCGGGATGGTGCCGAGCAGGTTGGACGCGGCGGTCACGGCGACCAACCGGGTCCGATCGGTGATCACACCATCCGGCTCGTCGAGCTCGGCGGTCTCCGGATCGAAGTCGAGCCAACGTACGTCGACACCGGCCGCGGCGGCCGCCTGCAGCCACGGGCTGACGTTGGCGTCGTGATCGAGCCGAGTCACCACGACCTCGTCGCCAGGTCGCCACGTCTTCGCGATCACCCGGGAGAGGTCGTAGGTCAACTGCGTGGCGCTACGGCCGTAGACGACACCGCGCGGGTCGGCATCGAGCAGATCGGCGAACGCCGCCCGGAACGCCGCCACTGCGTCGTCGGCGTTTTGCTCCGACAGCGCGCCCTCGAAGCGATTGGACAGCGGACCGGTCAGCGTACGCGCGACCGTCTCGCCCACCACGCGCGGCGTCTGCGTACCACCGGGCCCGTCGAAATGCGCGAGCCCGGAGTCGAGCGATGGGAAACCGGCGCGAAATGCGCGGCAGTCGAAGGTCTGGCTTGTGGATTCCGATTCGGCGCTCACTGGCCAAACGATAGGCCCGGGGCCGTACGTCGTACCGATCGAGCGCGTTGGATCAGCGCCTCGACGGCGTCGTTGTCGCCGTGCTCGGGTGAGGTGGCATAGCCCCTCGACCACCCGTGAAGCGCCAGTGTTCCGACGCCACCCCACCTGATTCGGGTGATGCGACATGCGGCTCGGGGACTCGACCATGGCGAGGTGTGGATGCGGACATACCCACATGCCAACGATCGATAGGGCAATCGCATGAGCGAGCGTAGCGAGCGATCAATGAACACAGCCGAGTCTCGCTCGTGGCCGCCCGCAGCGAAGCGAGGACGGACATGAGCGACTTCGACGTCATCGTCATGGGTGCCGGCTCGCCGGGTGAGCACTGCGCCGGTGAGCTTGCCGACGGCGGACTGCGCGTTGGACTCGTCGAGCGCGATCTGGTGGGCGGCGAGTGCTCGTACTACGCGTGCATACCGTCCAAGACGCTGCTGCGCCCCGGCGAGGCGACCCACGGCGCGAACGATGCGGCGGCCACCGCACGCGTCGACCCGGGGGCGGCGCTGGCCTGGCGCGACTTCATGGTCTCGGACTACTCCGACGCCGGCCAGGAGAAGTGGCTCTCCGACAAGGGCATCGCCCTGCTTCGCGGAACGGGCAGACTCGCTGAGACCGGCGTGGTCGAGGTCGATGGAGCACGCCACACCGCCCGGCATGTCGTGGTAGCGACGGGATCGGACCCGGTCTTTCCACCCATCCCGGGCCTCAGCGAACTCGACGGCGTGTGGACCAACCGCGAGGCGACCGGCATGAAGGCCGTTCCGCGACGCCTGCTCGTCCTGGGTGGCGGGGCGGTCGGCGTCGAGATGGCCCAGGCCGTGCGTCGGCTGGGCGGCGAGGTGGCCCTCGTCGAGAGCGCCGATCATGTGCTCGCGCGTGAGCCTGCCCCCGTCGGCCAGGCCATCAGTGAGGTACTGCGAGCCGACGGCATCGACCTGCGGCTCGGCGAGCACGCCACCGCCGCGAGGCGCGACGGCGAGGACTACGTCCTGACGCTCGCCAGCGGCGACGAGGTCCGCGGCGACCGCCTGCTGGTAGCCACCGGACGTCGCCCGCGCGTGGAGGGAATCGGCCTGGAAAACGTCGGAGTGACGGCCGACGAACACGGAATCCCGGTCGACGAGTACCTGCGGGCCGGCGAGCGACTGTGGGCGGTCGGCGACGTCACCGGCATCCGGCTGCTGACCCATGTCGGCAAATACCAAGGCGATGTCGTCGCCGCCAACCTCATCGGTGAACCGCGTGAGGCCAATTACGAGGCGATCCCCAACGTCGTCTACACCGACCCGCAGGCGGTCTCCGTCGGCGCAACTGAGGCCCGTTTTACGGCCACTATCCTGGTATCGGACGTGGCCAAAACCGCCACGTACACCCGTGCGTACGCCCAATCCAACGGCTTCATGACCCTGCTGTCCGACGGCGATCGGCTGACCGGCGCCTACGCGGTCGGCCCCGAAGCCGGCGAGTGGATGCAGCAGGCCACTCTCGCCATCCGCGCCCGCGTCCCGGTCGACGTGGTGCGCGACACCATCCAGCCGTTCCCCACGTTCTCCGAGATCTACGTCGCCGCGCTGAAGGCACTGCACGGCAAGATCACGGCCGATCGCGAGCCGACTGGCGGCACAACGACGCCGTGAGAGGCCGCTGACCCCACGAGGACGGTAACGATGTCGGCCAGTTCGCATTCGGACAAAGTCGCCGGATGCCTCGTCGGCAGTATCTTTCATGACCCGTCAGCACCCGTGCCCGAGGGACTGCTACCTGCGCCTGTTCGCCGCGGTGCGTAACGGCATGGGTCAGGTGTTGCTGGTACGCGCTGGCGTACCCGCAGCACGTGCACGACGACTAGCGGCGTCGACGCTCTGCTGTGGCGGCTACGTCTGGGCCGCGAGCGCGGCGTTGAGCCAGTCCTCGTATCGCGTCGCTCCCAGTAGTGCATCCTCGCCAGGGATCAAGGTGCGCTCGCCCAACGGCGCGCCGAAGTAAGGCGCGTCGACATCGGTCATCACGTCGCGTGCGTCGTTGCGCGCCCGCAGACTCAGGCTGACGAGCTCGTCCAGCCGAAACCGCTCAGGTCCGGCG
>JBKOYM010000007.1:0-15580 GCA_046725375.1 Actinomycetota bacterium | reverse complement strand
CTCAGATCTGGGACTACTACAGCAATGTCCTGACCGAGCGGATGCTGGACTCGGGCAAGGTCGAGTTTTTCGCCAGCCACGACTACATCGGGGATGGCCAGATCGTGTCCCGCATATCGGGGCGACGGTACGAGGTCTCCTCACGATGCCGGATCGTCGACGCCCGGTACCTCGCGCCCGATATCCCGGCGGATACGCCACCGCCGTTCGATGTAGCGGACGACGCGCGGGTGATTTCGGTCAACGATCTCGTCCGGCTGACCGAAGCTCCGAGCCAATACGTGATCGTCGGGTCGGGCAAGACCGCGACCGACGCCTGCGTCTGGCTTCTTGCTGGTGGCGTGGACCCCGATGCGATCTGCTGGGTAAGACCCCGTGAGCCCTGGATGCTCAACAGAGCCGTCGTTCAGCCAGATCCAGTGGTATTCCTCGGCATGGGCGCCGACATCATGCAGGCGGCGGCAGCGGCGTCCTCACTCGAGGACCTGTTCCTCCGGCTGGAAGACGCCGGAGTCATGCTGCGCATCGACCGATCGGTTACCCCGACGATGGCCAAGACACCTACCTTGGCGAGCTGGGAACTCGAGCAGCTTCGCACGATCGAAAACGTCGTACGCCTCGGTCATATCCGTCGCGTCGACCCGGGGCGCATCACATTCGGGGAGGGGTCGGTCACGGTTGCCCAAGACGCGATCGTCGTGCACTGCGCGGCGTCCGGCTTGAAGTATCCGCCGAGGATCCCGATCTGGGGGCCGTCCGCGATCACGCTACAGCCGATCCGAGCGGGATTTCCGTGCTTCGGAGCAGCCCTTGCCGGCTACGTCGAGGCGACGCGTGACGATGACGAAGAGAAGAACAAGCTGTGCCCGCCGACACCGCTGCCGAACTCCCTGGCCGACTGGGCCGGCATGAACGTGCTGGGTACGCGGGCCACGATGTCGTTCGGATCCGAGCCGGACATCAGCGCTTGGGCCAACAACGTCGCGCTCAACCCGGCTCGCATTCCGCCCGACAGCGGCTCCGCAGAGTTGAGCGCTACGCTCGATCGCCTGCAGTCCCACGCTCCCGCGGGGTTGGCCGGCCTCGAAACGCTGAGTGGCGGTTGGCCCGGGGTGGCCCCGAGCCAATAGGTTCGTTGCGGGGCCACCCAGGGCCAAAGCGACGAGCTCAGTGGGTCCGGAAGAAGGCGTTCGCACGCGGCGAGTACAGCAGGAGCAGGACGATCCCGCTGATGACGGCGTTGATGATGCCCTGCGTCTGGAGTTGTCCGTCCTTCTCGACAGCCACCCAGATCCCGCCGATGAGGTTGAGCAGGCTGAAGGCCCCGACGACGAATCGCGAGATGCCCCCTCCAGCGGCGAGTCCACGTGCGATCACGAGGTAGATCGATCCGACGATGACGAGCGAGATGCCGTACACGAGCAGGTTGTCGCTGGACACCCCGGTCTCGCGAATGACGTCGCGGTCGTCGTGCTGAATCGCGAGGAAGAGGCCGCCAACGACGGCGATGAGTCCGTTGATGACGATGAGGACGACGAGAAGTGTCACACCGAAAGGTCGTCGCGCCATGAGTGCTCCTCGGCGGTGGCTTCGCCCGCACGGTATCGGAATCGCAGCCCGGGGAGTCGCCGGCTCGCCGCGTGCCGTCACGCCGGGGTGACGAAGCAGTCGTCTGACGGCGAGCCCTCGAAGGGGAACGCGACGGCGAGCGCTTGCGCGGTCCGTCGGGCTCGCTGGACGTACCCGGGCGTCGTGAAGTGGATCCCGTCCGGGATGTACCACCCGTCATGCACCTCGGACGCCCAGTCGTACACCCGAAGGTTGGGATATCGCTCGCAGGCGTCGAGCAGTGCGTCGTTCCACTTCGCCATCTCCTCGTTCGCCCATGGACCCGAGGAGAGCCGGGTCTTGACGGTGAGCCACATGGCGGGCTGGCCGTCGATCTCGTTCATCAGCAGGTCGATGCGTTCGTCCAGCGGCACGACGCCTCCGACGGCCTGGTTCGCGACCTCGTTGGTGCCCATCGCGAAGACCCAGCAGCCGTCGTAGCCGTCGTCCATCCGGCTCGCGGTGGCCTCCTGCGCATTGGGCTGGTCGTGGTAGTGCTCGACGATCGAACGGGCCCCGAGGATGTCGGTGTCGACGTTTTCGACCCCCACCTTGCGGTACTGCGCGTCGACCCGCTGACCGCGGCGCAGACCGTAGTCCGGGTCCATCAGGCCGAGCGATGTGGAGTCTCCGACATGCACCACCGAGTCGCAGGAGGTCTCCCACCGCGTTGAGGCGTGGTGGTCGCCATGGTGTGCGGCGTTGTCGGCATCGGCGTTTCGACCGCCGGTCTGTGTCGGTGGCAGCGGAGCACCGTCGCTGACCACGGAGTCGGGCCCGTCGCCGTCGTCCGAATTCACGATGAAGCTGCAGGAGGTCAGCGTGACGACCGCCGCGGCGGTGAGTACGAGTCCGCTGCGGGCGGGTGTCGGCGGCGTCGGAGCGAGGAGGCTTGGGCTTGCGGCCGGCCGACGAAAAGCGCCGGCGAAGCCGTGCTGTCGGATCGGGTTCTCGATCAGCCGCCATGAGAGCGCAGCGAGTGCGAGCGTCAGTGCGACCTGCAGCACTACCAGCCGAACCGAGACGCCTTCCAGCAGGCTCGGCGGAGTGAAGGCGACGACGGGCATGTGCCACAGGTAGATCCCGTACGACCGTTCGCCGATCCAGCGCAGGGGCGGGACCCCGAAGGCCGACCCGAGCAGCGAACCAGGGTAGGACACGACGGCCACGACGAGGGCGGTGGCGAGCGACAGCAGCAGGAACCCGCCACGATAGAGCGACAGGGAGTAAAACGACGTCGAGACGACCATCCACAGCAGGACGCCGAGAGCTGCGAGGCCGACGGCGTCGATGGCGACCCGTGCCGCGGCGGGTGGGAGCGTGCGTACCCGCGAGGGACGGTAGACCAGCGCCAGCGCCGCACCGACGAGAAGTTCGCCGGCCCGGGTGTCGGTGCCTTCGTACGCCCGGGTGTTGTCGAGTGCCGGCTGGGCCACGATCGCCATCAGGCCGAACGATGCGGCGGCCAACCCAACGGTCGCCTTCGCAACGTCGACGAGCCGGCCCAACAGCGCCAACAGCACGAGCAGGAGCAGCGGCCAGAGCAGATAGAACTGCTCCTCGATGGCCAGCGACCACAGATGTTCGAGCGGCTGCGGTCCGGCGAAGCTGTCGAAGTACGAGCCGTCGCCGGCGATCGTCGCCCAGTTGTTGACGTAGAAGGCTGCGCTGACGGCTTCGCTCCAGCGTTTCGACAGCGACTCGGTGTCGGTGATCGCGGTGACGGCGAGCACGACAACGAGAACGACGATTAGCGCGGGCAATAGCCGTCGTGCTCGATGCAACCAGAATTTGCGGAGCTCGAGTCCCCCGGTCCGCTCCAGGGTCGACACCAAAATGCTCGTGATCAAAAAGCCGCTCAGAGTGAAGAAGATGCTGACGCCGAGCAATCCGCCGGCCATTTGTGGAATTGCGAAGTGATATCCCAGGACAGCGATGACCGCCAGGGCGCGAAGACCGTCGAGCCCTGGCACATATGAGGATCCGTTAACGTCGACTGGGCGTGGCACGCTGACCCCTCCCGAAGCGGCAAGCGCGGGAAATTCAAGCTAACACCAGCTCCGGCGACAATGGCGGACCATGAATTCGGCGTGTCACAGCGACATTTCCATGCCGTACTCGAAATCGAGTGATGCGCTGCGGAGCGTCGCGCGGTGCTTCGGCGGGGGACATTCTGGTCTATTTGGGGCGTTCGGAAGTGCGGGTTTCGGACTGGATGTACTACGAGATCCATGGATCTTGCGGTACTCCGCTGCTCCTGCTGCACGGCGGTCTGTTCAACATCGACTTCCAGTTCGGCGCGGTCCTGCCCGGACTCGCGGAGAAGCGCGAGATCATCGCGGTGGACTTCCAGGCCCACGGGCGAACCGGCGACATCGACCGTCCGCTCACGAGCGCCAACCTGGGGTCGGACGTCGTCGCCTTGCTGACGGATCTCGGCTACTCCCGGGTCGACGTCTTCGGCTTCAGCGTCGGCGGCGCCGCGTCCTAAAAGACCGCGGCGATCTAGCCGCACTGGGATTCGGCGGCAGCGGGGTCATGGTCTTTCGTCACTAACACGGCGAGGGTGTCGGCGATACGGTGCAGAGGTGAGTTTCCGTGCTTTCGCGATCGCCTCCGTCGCCGCCGTCGCGGTCGGCCCTGCACTGGCCGCCTCGGCCACCTCGACGCCAGCGCCGACCGCCCAGAGTGCGACCGCCTCAGCGGCCTTAGCAACGCAACGGGCATTGCCGGTCATCCGGGGGAGCGTTGGACCCGGGTTCACGATCTCGGTGAGCCGGCATCAGGCCAATCCCCGTCGCTACAAGTTCGTCGTACGCGACCGGTCGTCCATGCACAACTGGCACATCAGAGGGCCGGGCGTCGACCAGAAGACACGTGTCCCGTTCACGGGTCGGAAGGTCTTCCGGGTGCGCTTGCGCTCGGGCACGTACCGCATCGTTTGCGATCCGCACTCATCGACGATGCACACCCGCATCGTCGTCGGCTGACGACCGATCGGGTCGCTTGTCACTCGCGGTAACCAAATGCTTCGGGGGATGATTGCTCGACGGGTCGAGTCGCTCGTCGCAAATCCGTTCGGGCCTGCCTTCTGAACCTTGTCGATGCTGGATTCGGATCGTTGCTCTACCGGAGGTCGCGGACTCGGCCTCGCCGTGGCAAGGTAGCGGTCGTGTATGTCGAGTCCCGCACCAGCAAGTACGAGTCGATGCAGTTGCTGCTCACCATTGTTCTCGGGTTCGCTCACGTCGCGCTGTACGCGCTCATGTTCTATGTGTTCTTGGCCATGGGCCCGTTGTTCACCCTGTTCGGGTTCGTGGTCGGGGGTCTGGAGATCGCGGTGACCTCGAAGATGTCTGACAGTCTCGCCGTACTCCGGTTCTGGCTGCTCGCCGCGGGCGCCATCACGACGGCGTTCAGCGCGAGTTGTCTGTTCTACGTCGTCAGCTTCTTGGGGTAGCGCTGCAAGTCGCGGGGGAGGAGTGCAGCAGCCCGGGGGCTCGGGGTCGCCACAAGCCGTTGGACGGACGACACCTACCCGCCGGCGGCGTCGATGACCAGGTCGGTCACGAACCCGGCGGTGATGCCGAGGAGGATGCCCCAGCCCAGGAGCTCGCGGCGGTGCTTGAGTCCGATGCCGATGAGTTGAATGACGACGTAGAGGATCGAGCCGGCCGCCAGGGTGAGGAAGATGACACTGACGGGCTCGCTGGTCACGGACTGGCCGATGAGAGTGCCGACGAACGTGGGACCGCCGGCGATGGCGCCCAGGCCCAGGAGGAACGGCCAGGAGGGCCGATCGCCCTCGGCCGCCAGTGGGGCGGTGATGCCGAATCCCTCTGTGGCGTTGTGGAGACCGAAGCCGATGACCAACACGATGGCCAGGTCGATCTCGTCCGCGGCCGCGGCGCCGCCGATGGCCAGCCCCTCGGCGAAGTTGTGCAATCCGATTCCGACCGCGATGAGCAGCGCCAGCTGACGCGCCGTCGACCAGCTCGCCAGTCCACGGAGGGTTTCTTCCGCGCTCATCGCCCCGGGACCGTGCGACTTGTTGCGCTGAGCCTCGATGCGCCGGGCCATCCAGGCCTCGTAGTAGATCAGGCTCATCAGGCCGATGGCCAAGCCGCCGAAGAACAGGACGCCGTAGCCGAACACTTCACCGAGTTCGCCGCCATGGCCTTCGCCAAGCTCCTCGACGGGTTCCTCGAGCGGTTCGAACCCGGCGGCCAGCACGTCCCAGAGCAAGAAGATCAAGACCCCGCACGCGGCCGCGTTGAGCAGCTGCCGAAGCTCGGGCGCTGGGCGTCGCAGCCGTCCGATCGGCAGCCCCAACAGGATCGTTGCCCCCGCAATGAATCCGAGTAGCAGGATCTGCCCGTCGCTCACCATGACCTCCGACACGCATTAGGTGAGGCAAACCTAACGTGGACCAGGACGCCTGTGAAGGGTCAGACCATCGACCGGGCGGCTATGTCGGGTTCATGGCGATCCCGTCGACGATCGGCAGCATCGCGACGAGTCCGGTACTTGTCCGCCGATCAGCTCGCCATGCCGTCGAACATGCCGACCTCGTACGAACCGCCCTGCTGATCCACGATCACGGCGAGCCGGTTGGCCGCGTTGACCATGGCGACGAGGGAGACGAGCGCGGCGATCTGGTCGTCGTCGTAGTGCTTGCGTACTTCGGCCCAGGTCTCGTCCGACACGCCGTGGTGGGCGTCGGCGAGCCGGGTGCCCTCCTCGGCGAGCGCCAGCGCGGCCCGCTCGGCCTCGGTGAACACGGTGGCATGGCGCCAGGCGGCGACCAGGTTGAGCCGGACCGCGGTTTCGCCAGCGGCCCCGGCGTCCTTGGCGTGCATGTCGACGCACCAACCGCAGCCGTTGATCTGGCTGGCGCGCAAGGACACCAGCTCCTGCGTGGACCTCGGCAGCGGCGACTGCTGGATCACCAGGCTGGCGTTGGCGAACCGCTTGGAGAACTTGGCGGCGATCTCGTTGTCGAACAGGTTGAATCGGATGTCCATGGCGTCGTCCTCACTCGTGGATGTTGCAATCGACAAACACGAGATGCCCGCGACCCGGCCCTTGTGACAGAGCGAGGATGTGGCGTGCGCCATGCCGGTCGGGGTGTCACAAGACGCCATGGCCGAGCGTCTGGTGGGTGAGAGAGTCGAGTGTGCAGAGGAGCCACCCGTGTCCGGTACTTCGCAGACGGCCCCCGAAGGTCGCGGCGACAGCAGGCGCCCGGGCGACGACTGCCCGGACCGGGCCACCGAGGCCTTCGTCGCCCACCGCAACCTGCTGTTTACCGTCGCCTACGAGATGCTGGGCTCGGCCGCTGATGCGGAGGACGTCCTGCAGGAGACCTGGATGCGATGGGTCGGCGTCGATCTCAGCGTTGTACGGGATCAGCGCGCCTACCTGGTCAGGATCACCACGCGGCAGGCACTGAGCCGGCTGCGTACGCTTGGCCGGCGCAGGGAGTCCTACGTCGGGCCCTGGCTACCGGCGCCGCTGCTGACTGCGCCCGACGTGGCCGAGGACATCGAGCTGGCCGACAGCGTCTCGATGGCGATGCTGCTGGTGCTGGAGACGCTCACGCCGACCGAGCGGGCGGTCTTCGTGCTGCGTGAGGTGTTCGACTTTGGATACGACGCGATCGCGGAAGCCGTCGACAAGAAGCCGGCCGCGGTTCGCCAGATCGCGCGTCGGGCGCGGGCGCACATCGCGGCGCGCCGGCCACGCGGAGTCGCTTCTGCGGCCGAGACTCGCGACGCCGTCGAGGCGTTCCAGCGGGCGGTCGAAACGGGCGATGTGCAGAGCCTGGTCGACATCCTCGCGCCGGACGTCGTCTTCATGGGCGACGGTGGCGGCATCAAGCAGGCCGTGCTGTCGCCCGTGGTGGGGGCCGACAAGGTGGCCCGTCTGCTGGCTGCCGGCCTGAGCAGGATCGCCGGCGCAATGTCGCTGCAGTCCGCACAGGTCAATGGCTACCCGGCGCTGATTCTCCGGCAGGGCGGCGAGGTCGACACCGTCGTGGCGGTTCGCATCGACCGCGGACTCATTACCGGCCTCTACGCCGTACGCAATCCCGAGAAGCTGTCGCATATGGAGCGAGAGACTGCCCTGCGCCGCTGAGTCCGGCCCGGGACGGAGGGCATGTCATGGCATCGCTCGTGACGTCTGGGAGCGCAACGGTCGCGAACCGCCGGTTCGGTTCATGGCCGGCTGATCTCCATGAACCACGAGGGATCGTCGAGCGGGCGGAAGCCCAACCCTTCGTACACCCGATGGGCATCGCGAGTCGCCAACATGATTCGTCGACATGTCGCGAGTGCTGGATGCTCGACGGCGGTCCGAGTGAGTTGCCCACCGAGGCCCTTGCCCCGGTGCGCCGGCATGACGTAGACGTCGCACCAGTACGCGAACGTCGCTCGGTCCGTGACCATCCGGCCGAAGCCGACGAAGGCCCCGGATGGGCTCAGTGCGGAGATGCACAAGCTGGTGTCGAGGGCCGCGTCGAGTACGCCGCGCGACAGGCCGCCGCTCCACCAGTACGCATCCGTGGTCAGCCATTCGAACAGCCGGTCTCGGTCGATCGCAGCCGGGTCGTCCGTGATCGTGTATCCGCCCAAACTCGAGCTCCCCATCGACAGCCCGACCTAGTTGCCGAACTGCTTGGTGTCGGGGCGTTCGATCATCAGGCCGTGCGCGACTCGTTCGGCGACGGGTCGGTGCCTCCGGCCGCGCGGCACGACGAACAGGTCTCCCGCGTTCAGGGTGACCGGCTCGCGTCCCTCGATCTCAACTCGAAAGCTGCCGTTCCAGCAGAGGAACAGCTCGTCCTCTTCATGGGTGTGCCAGGGGAATTCGCCGTCGAAGCGGGCCACGCGTACAACGGTGTCATTGGCGAATGCGAGGTCACGTGGCTGCCACGGCCCGGTCAGGGCGGCGATGGCTTCGTCGATCGAGATGGCTGGTTCGTCCATGCGTTTCATCCTGACACGCATAACGAGCCCACGCAGATGATCGGACACTCCCGTCGCGCGACCATGCGTCGCGGCCCAGGACAATGGAGAGAACCGCAGCCGGCGCCGGATGTCCAAATGCCTGCCGTGCTGCGACGTAGTGACGAGGCCGTGTGGCGCGGCCACGATGACGAGCGTCGGAGGTGCGATGGCTCAGTACATGTTGCTGGTGTACCAACCGGAGGTCGACCCGGCTGAGCAGGCCGAACGCGAGAAGACTCTGCCGGCATTCGTGGAGCTGCATCGCAGTCTGCGCGAGGCAGGGCTGCTGGTCGGCGTCCAGCGGCTGCATTCGGTGGAGAGTGCGACGTCGGTGCGCGTACGGGATGGCGAGCGGGAGATCATCGACGGGCCGTTCGCGGTCACCAAGGAGTACTTGGCCGGCTACTACATCCTGGAGTGCGCCGACCTCGACGAGGCGTTGCGGCAGGCGGCGCGAGTTCCGGCGGCGGCCTTCGGCACGGTGGAGGTGCGGCCGATGATGCCGGCGGCCGAATGGCTCGAGCGGGCGCGCGAAGCCGGCGCCGACGTGCCCGACGAGGCGGTTGAAGACATGGCATGAGTGGCGTTGATCCCGGCGACCCGGTCTCGGCTGCCATCGCGCGGGTATTTCACGACGAGCGCGCGATCGTCCTGGCCACGCTGATCCGCCTGGCCGGCGACTTCCAGGTGGCCGAGGACGCGGTTCAGGACGCGTTCGAGGCGGCGCTCACCGCGTGGCAGCGCGATGGAGTGCCGGGCAATCCGGGTGCGTGGATCACGACTGCCGCGCGGCGGCGGGCGATCGACCGGCTGCGCCGGGACCGTTCGGTGGCGGATCGAGCCGAGCGCCTGGCCGAGCTGATGCGGGTCGACGCTCAGCATGAGGAGGAGCGATCAGTGGACGACGAGAGCTCGATTGTCGACGACCGGCTGCGGCTGATCTTCACCTGCTGCCATCCGGCGCTGGCGATGCCGGCCCGGGTGGCGCTCACCCTGCGTACGCTCGGGGGCCTCACGACCGGCGAGATTGCCCGGGCGTTCCTCGTCGCCGAGCCGACGATGGGCAAGCGGATCGTGCGGGCCAAGCGCAAGATTGCCGAGGCGCACATCCCCTACCGGGTGCCGGCCGACGAGGAGTTGCCCGACCGGCTGCGCGGAGTACTGCGAGTCGTGTATCTCATCTTCAACGAGGGGTACGCAGCCGCCAGCGGCGATCGCCTCGTTCGCGACGATCTGTGTGACGAGGCGATCCGGCTCGGTGAGTTGCTGTCCCGGCTGATGCCGGACGACGCCGAGGTGTGGGGCCTCTCGGCGCTGATGTTGCTGCACGACGCCCGCCGCGCCGCGCGTGTCGACTCGGACGGCCGGTATGTGGCGCTTGACGAGCAGGACCGGTCGCTTTGGGATCTGGACCGGATCCAGGAAGGTCTCGCGAGGCTGGAGCGCGCACTGCGCTCGAGGCGTCCAGGCGAATACCAGCTGCAGGCCGCGATCACCGCGCTGCAGATCCAGGCGCCTGACGCAGAGTCCACCGACTGGGCACAGATCGCGGAGCTCTACGGGGCGCTGGGCAGGCTCAACCCGTCACCGGTGGTCGAGCTCAACCGCGCCGTGGCCGTCGGGCTCGCGGACGGGCCAGCGGCCGGCCTGGCGTTGTTCGAGCCGCTGCTCTCCGATCCGGCGCTCGAGCACTACCAACCGCTGCACGCGGCGCACGCCGAGTTGCTCAGCCGCGCGGGCGACGTCGGCGGCGCGGCGGCAGCGTACGAGCGGGCGATCGAGCTGACCGCGAACGACGTCGAACGGTCGGAGCTTGAGCGGCGGCTCGCAGCTCTGGCGCCTGGCTGAGCCGAAATCTTCGTGGGGCTGTCCAAACGGCCCACCCTGCTGCGACGTCTTGTCGAGGCCGCCTATACGCGCGGCGAACTCGACAAGGAGGACGTCATGTCCAATCCGCAGCACACGACCGCTGAGGCGCCGCCAGACCCACGCCGCTGGTGGGCGCTCGCGCTCCTTTGCGGCGCCTTCTTCATGGTGATCCTCGACGCCAACATCGTGGCGGTGGCACTGCCCTCGATCGACGCCGACCTGGGCTTCTCGGAGCAGGGCCTGCAGTGGGTGCTGAGTGCCTACCTCCTGAGCTTCGGCGGACTGCTGCTGCTCGGAGGACGGGCGGCCGACCTGCTGGGTCGGCGCCGCTTGTTCATGGTCGGCCTCGCCTTCTTCACGGCTGCCTCGCTGCTGTGCGGCGTCGCGTGGTCGCCCGACGCATTGATCGGCGCCCGCGCGTTCCAGGGCATCGGGGCAGCGATCATGACGCCCACCGCCCTCTCGATTGTCTCGACGACCTTCCCCGACGGTGCCGAGCGGAACAAGGCGCTCGGGATCTGGGGGACGATGGGCGCCTTCGGTGCCACCGCCGGCTACTTGGTCGGCGGTCCGTTGGTGGACGGCGTTGCCTGGGAGTGGATCTTCTTCATCAACCTCCCCGTTGGCCTGACCGCACTCGCGTTCTCGCCGGTGCTCCTGCGTGAGAGCCGGGGCGGCTTGGCGCGGCGAAGCTACGACCCCGCCGGTGCGATGGCGATCACGGGAGCGCTCCTTCTGCTCGTCTATGCGTTGGTTGAGGCGCCGGACGTGGGCTGGAGTGATTCCCAGACCCTTCTCCTCGGAGCCGGCGCGGCAGTACTCGTGGTCGCCTTCGTCGTGATCGAGTCGCGCCACCCGGCACCACTCGTACCCCTGCGGCTGCTCCGCTCCCGGACGCGCGTCGGAGCCAACCTCGTGATGCTCCTGTTCGGCACCGTCGGATTCGGCATGCCGTTCGTCCTCACGCAGTACGCGCAGCAGGTGCTCGGCTTCTCCGCCGTCAAGTTCGGCACTGGCTTCGTGGTGACCCCGGTCGCGGCGGCGGTGGGCATGATCGTCGCTCAGGCCGCCGTCCAGAGGGTCGGCTTCCGGCCGGTGGCCGCGGCGGGCATGGCATTCCTGGGCGCGGGGTCGTTGTTGCTCACACAGGTGTCCGTCAGTGGCAGCTACCTGGGCGACATGGCCCTCGGCCTGCTCGTCTTCGGCCTGGGCATCGGCCCCGTCTTCGCCACCGCCACGATCGCTGCCCTGGCGGACGTCTCCGAACGTGAGTCCGGAATCGCGTCGGGCCTCAGCAACACCGCGTTCCAGATCGGTGGAGCACTCGGTGTCGCGATCGTCTCGACCGTCGCCATCTCTCGCTCGGAGGACGTCGTGGCGGCGAGCCCGGGCGCGAGTCCGGCAGAGGTGCTGACCGAGGGCTTCCAGTCGGCGTTCGTGGCGTGCGTCGTCCTGGCCGGGATCGGGGTGGCGCTTGCGCTCGCGCTTCTCGGTCGGCCGCGGAAGGCACACCAGGAGCAGCCGCAGGAGGAGCTGGAGCGCGCGGCGGTTCCAGCGGCCAGCGCAGCCGAGTGAACCCCTTCCGACAACGACAAGAAAGGACAAGACCGATGACCAATGACCCCGCAACGAAGCATCACCCGACCGTCTCGCCACAGGAGTGGCAGACCGCACGCGACGAGCTGCTCGCCGAGGAGAAGGAGCACACTCGCCGCGGCGACGAGCTCGCCCGCAAGCGACGGGAGCTGCCTTGGCTGCCGATCGAGAAGGACTACCGCCTCGACACGGACGCGGGGGAGCGGACCCTCACGGAGCTCTTCGACGGTCGTTCGCAGCTGCTGATTTACCACTTCATGTTCGGGCCGAGCTACGAGGCGGGATGCCCGGTGAACTCGTCGATGGTCGACGGCTTCGACGGTCTCGTCCCGCACCTTCATGCCCGGGACGTGACCATGATGCTCGTGTCGCGCGCTCCATTACCGAAGCTGCAGGCGTACAAGCAGCGGATGGGCTGGAGCATTCCGTGGGCCTCGTCGGCCAGCAGCGACTTCAACGTCGACCTCGGCGCTTCGACGACCGAGGAGCAGCTGCGGGCCCAGATGCAGCAGATAGCGGGCCGAGAGGTCGACGTGGCGGAGACGATCGAGGGATTGCCTCCCGTCGCGCATCGGAACGCGGCCGCGTGTGGGACCGACGTCCTGAGCTACATCAGCGAGACGCCGATGGTGAGCGCGTTCGCACTTCACGACGGGACCGTCTATCAGACGTACACGACGACCTGGCGTGGGCTCGAATTCATCATGGGCTACTACCCGATCCTTGACCGTGTGCCGAAGGGACGCGACGAGGGCACCGACTGGCAAGCCTGGATCCGCCGCCACGACGAGTACGGGCAGTCGTGACGCCAGGTCCCGGCGACGGAATTCTTCGCCAGGGGTCGGCGCTTCGTTTGGTGTGAAGGCTGCGCGAATACATGAGTACGGTGGGCCAGAGGTCATTCGCTACGAAGACGTGGAGAAGCCGACGGCCGGACGAGGTGAAGCCCTCCTCAGGGTCGCGGCGGCGGGCTTCAATCCGGCCGATCGCGGTGACCGGGCTGGCGGCTACCGGAAGGTGCCGCTCCCTTTCACCCTCGGATACGACATCGCCGGGACTGTCGAGGAGGTGGCCGACCCTGCCGCCGGCATCGCCGTGGGTGATCGCGTCATCGGTCGGCTCGATCACGGGGGACCGTCGGCGGAGTACGCGGTCGCGCCGGCCGCCGTGCTGGTGAGGGCACCGGAAAGCATCCCGCTAGCGGACGCGGCCGCGATCCCGGTCGCCGGACTCACCGCATGGCAGGCCGTTCATGAACATGCGCAGCTCGCCAGCGGCCAACGGGTTCTCGTCAACGGGGCCGGCGGCGGAGTGGGAGGCTTCGCCGTCCAACTCGCGAAGCGGGCCGGAGCCCATGTCATCGCGACCGCCAGCGCCCGCAGCGCCGGCGCGGTCCGGGCGCACGGGGCCGACGAGGTCATCGACTACACGACGACCTCGGTGACCGACGCGGTCGGGCCGCCGGTCGACGCCGTGTTGAGCCTCGTATTCGTCGGTCGAGAGGCGGGGGAGTCGCTGGCCAGTCTGGTCCGACCAGGCGGTGTCGTCGTCTCGATCACAGGCAAGATCGACGTGCCAGCCGACCTGGGCATCACGTCGGCCAGTTTCAGCGCCCGAAATGATCCCGAGATCCTGGCCGAGTTGGTACGTCTTGTCGACGCCGGCGATCTCACCGTCGACGTCGCCGAGCGGCTGCCGCTCTCGAAGCTTGCCGACGTCCATCGCAGGAGCGAGGCCGGCGAGATCCGCGGCAAGGTCGTCCTGATCCCGTAACGCGCGATCGCGATGGTGCGGCGCCTCACGAAGTCTCGAGGGCTGCACGGAGCCGGTCGGGCAGCATCTCGTCGAGGTCGAGGGTAACCGCGAGGTTGCAGAGCATTCCGGTGGCCATGAACCCGCGGGCCTCCTCCGGACCGACCTCGGCAAGCTCCTGCACCAGCTCGAACAGCTCCTGGTAGCGCCTCGAGACGGTGGCCTTCACGTCTGGGTCACCGGAGGACGCGTACGCCTGCAGCTGGAACTGGAGGATGTCGCGATCCCTCAGCAGCTCGGCATAGGCGAGGCCCATGGCCAGCAGGGTCTGCCCCTTCGGCGCGCTTTCGGCCGCATTGCGAAACAGCTCCTCGACCCGGTCGAAGCAGCGCTCGACTGCGGCGAGATACAGGCCCATCTTCGTGCCGAACAGGCTGAAGGCGTACGGCTGCGTCACACCGACCGCGTCGGTCACCGCCTTCACCGCGGTGCCGTGCAGCCCCGATCGGGCGAACGCCTTCATCGCCGCCTCGACGAGTGCCTCGCGTCGGGCGTCGGAGCTCTGCCGCATACTCATGCTTGACATGTTAGTGAGCAGTCGCTAACTTAACAAGTAAGTGAGTAGTCACTAACTGCCGTGAGGAGTGATGGAGATGTCTGCATCTGTGACACAGCCGCTGTCCGGGGCCCGCCGCTGGGTCACCGTTGCGGCGGTCTCCGTGGCCTTGTTGATGGTCACGCTCGACAACCTGATCGTGATCGTCGGGCTGTCGTCGATTCGGGAATCGCTGGGCGCGAGCCTGGAGTCCCTGGAGTGGGCGGTAAACGCCTATACGCTTGCCTTCGCCGTTGCTCTGATCCCAGCCGCGGCGCTGGGTGACCGGTTCGGCCGGCGGCGATTCTTCGTCGGCGGTCTCGCCGTGTTCACCGGGGCCTCGGCCGCCGCGGCTCTGGCGCCGTCGATCGAGATGCTGATCCTTGCCCGGACGGTACAGGGCATCGGCGCAGCTGTGATCGCGCCGCTGACCCTCACGCTGATCGCCGATGCCGTACCGCGGGACAAGCGCGGGCTGGCGCTGGGCGTCTGGTCCGCGATCAGTGGCATCGGCGTCGCGCTCGGCCCGCTCGTGGGCGGCGCGGTCATCGAGGCGGCGAGCTGGCAGTGGATCTTCTGGATCAACGTCCCCGTCGGCGTGGCCTTGATCCCGATCGCGGCGGGCCTGGTGCGCGAGAGCTTCGGTTCACGCGGGAAGGTCGACGCCGTCGGCTTCGCCTTGGTGACGCTTGGCCTGCTGGGCGTCGTGTTCGGCTTGGTCCGCGCCAATGCGAACGGCTGGACCAGTCCGGTGGTCGTCGGATCGCTGTCCGGTGGCGTGATCCTGCTGGCCGCCTTCCTGTCGTGGGAGCGGCGCACGAGCAACCCGATGGTGCCGCTGGCGCTGTTCCGCAACCGCGGCTTCTCGGTGACGAATGCGGTCGGGTTCTTCATGACGTTCGGGACGTTCGGGTCGGTCTTCCTGCTCAGCCAGCAGTTGCAGGTGCTGTTCGGCTACGGACCGCTGGACGCCGGACTGCGCATGCTGGTGTGGACCGGCGCGACGCTGCTGGTGGCGCCGCTGGCCGGCCCGCTGGCCGAGCGGTTCGGGCCCCGATGGTTCATGTCCGCCGGCCTGGCCCTGCAGGCGAGCGCGCTGGTGTGGATGGCACTCGTGTCCGAGATCGGGATGAGCTGGACGAAGCTGGTG
>JBKOYM010000071.1:0-9488 GCA_046725375.1 Actinomycetota bacterium | reverse complement strand
GTGGTGGCGGCATGCGCTACCGCGGGCCCGACGACCGCGGGCGAACGACGTACCGACAAGCTCCCTCCCGCTAACGAAGCGTCACCCAACACTCCGGTGGCCCAAGCGGGAGCAAGTCGGCAGACTCAAAGCCTCTATGGCGGTGCGTCTGCAGATGCGGGCGAAAAGTGTGCGTCATGATCAGAGCGGTCCGCGCCCGATCGCACCAGAGCCGAAGGTCCTGAATCGGACAGGGCTCAATGGGCCGGATCGGACAGAGTCCTACGTACCACCCAGATCATCGGCGCGACCCGATAAAGCCTGGGCTCCCTCGCTAGGTGTCCACCGGGTTGCCAGCGGCATCAGCTCCATGATCGGGACCTGTGCTCGTCGACGATCGTTCGCGCGCACCCGGGAGCTCGAGTGGCTAGGACGGCTCGCCGCGTACGGGGCGGCCGGGGAGCGCATCGGACAGCAGCCTGTGATCGCGTACGACGAAGCTGCCGTTGACGAGCAGGTGGACGATGCCGTTGGCCGGTCGAGTGGGGTCGAGATAGGTCGCGGTGTCGGTGACGGTCAGGGGGTCGAGCACGACGATGTCGGCGTCGGCGCCGATGCTGAGGTGGCCCTTGCGCCCAGCCGACGGCGCCGCCGCCTCGATGACCCGCGACGGCAGGTACGAGCAGCGGCGGAACGCCTCGAGCCAGGTCCACGTGGCCGACTCGCGCACCATCATTCGCAGCGTCTTGGTGAACGTGCCGGACGTACGTGGGTGAGTCCTGCCACCCGACGGGAGCGGCCAGTCGTTCGTGTCGCGGCTGCCGTCGGGCCAGATGAGCGGCATCGCGTCGCTCGCCACGATGGAGTCGGGAAACTCGAATGGCCTGCGTAGCAAGGCGAGTTGGTCCTCGTGCCGCTCGTCGAGGAACTCGAGGATGCACTCGGCTCCGGGGTCGGTGCGGCGGAGCTCGCGGAGTCGGTCCGCGTCGGCGATGCGTTCGCCGGTGGCGACGACGACGAGGTCGGACGGCTGCATGCCCCGCAATGGAAGTCGCTCGGGATCGAGGAAAAACGCGCCTACTGCAGTGGCGCCGGCACCGTACGGATAGGCCTCGACCGTGAAGCGTGCGCCGTTGCTCCGAGCTCGGTCGATCAGATCGAGTACCCGGTCGACGTGCCGACCCGACGAGCTGTTGACATGGCATTGGTGCATCGCCGCCCCGGTCTCCGCGGCGGCGATGGCCAGTTCTTCGGCTCCGTCGATGGGCGTCGTCGGATCGACCTCGACCAAATCACGCACGTGGGTGTACGTCGGCACTCCCGCAGTCGCGGCGATGCGGGCGAGCGCCAAAAACTCGGCCGGTTCGGTCCGTGGCGCGTAGCCCATCAGTACTCCGATGCCAAGCGCCCCGTCGGCGATTTCGGTCTCGAGCATCGTCAGCCACTCGGCCTGCTCGCGCGGCGACGACGACCGCTGCCACTCCGGGCGGCCGACGAGCTTCAGCGTGGTGAGCAGGCTGGCATCCGGCGCGAGGCCGAGCAACGCTTGCGCCCGGACGCTCGCCCATGACGCGGAGAAGCCATAGTTCAACGGCCGACCCGACCGAGTCGCCTCGTCGTACGCCCGCGTGATCGGTGTCAGGCCAGCCTCCAGGTCGAGCGCGGTGGTCACGCCGTCCAATGCCTGCAGCCGTTGTCCCGCAACCGAATGGACGTGGCTGTGGAGGTCGATGAATCCGGGCCCAACGATGAGGCCGGAGACGTCCACGACCGGCGCGTCCGGAGCATCGATGCCGGGGCCGACGGACGTAACGGCGCCGTCTTCGACCAGAACGTCGGCGACGGCGTCCAGCCCCGAACCCGGGTCGCAGACTCGACCGCCACGCAAGAGTACGGAGTTGGCCACGCATGCTCCTCGGTACTTGGGCTGGTTCTCGAATGATTCGGGCTGGTCTTCTTGCTGGTCATTATCCGTATCGGCCTGGATCAGGCGCACGTGGCGGACCGGCGAGCAACGGATCTACGTCTGATGACGTATACACCGACGCCGGTGCGTGGCGTAGGGTCGCGACAAAGCGGTGAGCGCTCCAACTCACTCGTTGACGAGTGTGACCGACTGGATCCGCTCGGTGCTGTCGTTGAAGTCGTTCGAGCGGTACTGGATCGTGTGCTCGCCTGTGCCGGAGACCACGAACGGCTCGTCGTAGAGGAACCACTGCGGGATGTCATCGATCCGGTACATCGTGCGGTTGACGCCGGAGTCCCATCCGTCGGTGGCGTCGAGGCTGACCAACGGATCCGAGTACGAGCGGTCCTCCGGAGGCTGACCGTCGAGCAGCAGCGTCGTGATCGGCCGGTCGACCTCGATCTCGATCAGGGCGGCCCGGATGTTCGGCAGCGGGCCGATGTGCTGGGCGGCGGAGTTGGGCCCTTGCGGCTGCCCGGTCTCCTTGAGGAGGTCGGCGATCCGCTGGGCGCTCCACGGCTTCTGTCCGGTCGCCAGCCGGTACGACTGGATCGCCACGACCGCCGTGGTGACGATCGGTCCGCCGCCGGACGTACCTCCGAAGGAGCCGGTGTAGCGGTAGTTCAGCGTCGCCGGGTCGCTGCCCCCGGTGGTGGGCCAGAAGCTCGTCGAGGTGCCGCCGTGGCCGGTCGTCGTGATCCGGTTGCCCCAGCCCTGCAGGTCGAACCGCGGTCCGTAGTTGGAGAAGGCCAGCCGCTCGCGGGTGTCGCTGTCGCCGGCGCCCTCGAAGATCGACCCGGAGCTGTTCTCCGGGCGGAACCATGGCAGCCCGTCCCTGGTGTACGCCGGGTTGTCGGTGCTGTTGTACCCGTTGCCGCCGGTCGCGATGACCGTGACGCCCATGCTGGTCAGCAGGCTGACGGCGTCATGTACGGCGACGTTCCACTCCAACGGCGAGTAGCAGGTGCCCGGTTGTACGGGGCAGTCGGAGTTGGGGATCACCTGGCCGCCCTGCTGTTCCAGCAACACGGCATCGCCGGGCTGCAGGAAGGACTCGCCGTTGGCGTCTTGCAGCGCCGCGAGGTACGCCAGCGCGGGTCCGGCTGCGTATCCGCCGCTCGCGCGGGTGGGTGAGATGCCGTACAGATCGGCATCGGGGACGCCACCGGTGACGCCGTAGTCGTTGTCGAGCGCGTCGAGGATGCCGAACACGGCCGTGCCGTGCTGGTCGTTGAAGCCCTTGTACTTCTCGAAGGCGTCGCCGCCGACGTCGGTGCCCGGGTCGGGCAGTTGCAGGTCCTCGTGGTGCTCGTTCCAGTCGTACTCGAGGTCGACGATCTTGATGCCCCTCGCCCCGGGTCCGCGGGTCGGCGCGCGAGAAGTCGGCGTCGATGCCGTTCTCGGCGGCGGTCCCGAAGTACCGCTGCAGACCCGTGAAGTCCGGCGTCGCGGGCTGCTCCGGCGGCGGCGCCATGCCTGGAGCTCGCCCGGCATAGCTGATCTCGGGGAGCGCCCGCAGTGTGGTCAGCGCCTCGGTGACGTCGGCGTCAGCGGGCAGCGTCAGCGTGTACCAGGACGCTAGGTCCGGCGCGGCCTCGGTGCCGACCGTGTTCGTGGCCAGCCGATCGGTGGCGGCCGCTGAGGAACGGCGTCAGCCGCTTGGCGTCGTAGCTCGCCAGCACGTTCTCCGCCCCCGCGAGGCTGCGGCCCTGGAGGCTTCGGATGTCCGAGCCGGCGCCGCGGACCTGCAGTGCCTCGGTGAACTTGACCTCGAGGAGGGCCTCGGGCCGTACGCTCGCGACACCTCGATGGTGGCGCCGTCGGCCGAGTCCGCACTGACCTGGACCGCCGTGACATCGGTCGTCAGGTCGCCCGTACGCCGGAGATCCGCCTGGTCGACATGCACGACCAGGTCGTCCGAGCCGTCGCTGTCCATGTCGACGATGTTCGCGATGACGGCGCCGGTGCTCGTGCGAACCGGTTCAACCCCGCCGTCCACGGTGATCGAGCTTGGATCGACTGCGGTCGCGTCGATGCCGTCGCCGCCATGGATGACGACGGGAACGAGTCCGGTGCCGGCGATGTTCACGTGGCCCTCGTGACCGATCGAGACGTCCACCTGCTGTTGGGCTTCAGCGTGCAGAGCAGCCTCCGCCGGAAGCATGGCGAACGCTCCGCCCGTCACAGCGAGCGTTCCCAAGCCGATCGTGGCCGTCAGGCACCCGGTCATGGGAGGTCCCTCCTGCGAGCCGAGCGGATGCCCACGAACTTAGACAACCGGCGCAGCGAGGGTCACCGATCATCTGTCGGAACCTCCGATGCGTCGCGCCGACGCTTGTCGCATCCCGGAGATCCGTTACGACAGCGGACGAATCAGGACGACCGAACTGCCGTCACGTGTGCGGGGCGCCGACAGGGTCAAGGTGATCGGCGATCTGGACGCGGTGGACCTTGATGCCCTGGGCTTGGTGGTCCTTCTCAACGGATCTTCGTTACGTGGAGGCTCCGTCGCTTTCTGCCCGCAGCTGCCGCGAGAAGTACCGAAGCGCCTTCTTCGTCTTGGTCTGCTGCTCGCCGGTGAGGTCGACGCCGTGCTGGAGGAGAAAGGTTCTGCTTTCGGCCGCAACCTGGAGTGCCTCGGATGGCGCGCATTTCGTGGAGAGCTCAAGGATCATCGAGTTGTCTGGGTAGAGCCAAAGCTCGGCAACGAGTTGGCGCGGATATCCTTTCGGGGCGAACTTCAACTTGAGCACCGAGATCGGACCGAGGATCCACAAATCGTCCAGTCCCAACCCTTCGGGCGCGTGCGCCGCGTACAACGCTCGTTGTTTCTTGGAGAAGAGCTTGTGGATCGGTATCTTCCCGAACACCGCATCCCTGACCTGGGGTGTTTTCAGCGCACGCTTCATCGATCCCGAGCAGACGAAACCGCCCGGCATGGCGTCAACTTCGACTCCGAAGCTGGGCGAACGGCGCAACTGTGCCGGTAGCTCGTTCGGAACCACTGGGCGCAGCTTGACGACGGTGTCGTCTCCTTTTCGCTGAACCCGGCGAGCGCGGACCACGACCCCCGCCTTGTTCAGCGTCAGGTCCGGCGTGTCGAAGAAGTAGACCTGCCGAATCTGGGCGTCGAGGGGGTCCACGCCGAGCGCCGCGGCCGCCGCGCTCCGATCTGTCACGGGAACGGTGAGCTTCAGCTCGACGCTGTCGGCCCCCTCCGTCAAAGCGAGCAGCTCGGCGAGATCCTGATCGGAAAGCCTACGGGTCTTCGTTGCGGTGACCATGGTTGCTACTTCCTCGTGGGGTGTTCTGACGAATGGTGATGCGACTCGGATCTGGTGGGTCCCTTTGACAATCGAATGGGCCCGGATGGCCGTTTCCGTCATGCCGGGTCCGCTGGCCTGCCAATCTCACTCCACGATCCCCACGCCCCGCCGTTGCCAGTAGAGGCGAACAGCCCACAACGGGGACCAACGTCAAACCGACGTGACGAGCACCTCATGCCAAGCCGCGAGGACGATGTGCGGGCTGGTCAGCTCTTGTTGCCATGCTCATCACATGGCGGCGTCACGTTGATGCCGGCCACTTCGACCTGAGCATCGATCAGAACGAGGGTGCGCTCCATTGCCGTCGGCTGGAGCCGGCCAACGCCAGCGCCGTGCGGGTGGTCGAAGAACGCGAGTAGCAGCAGGAGCAACGTGACGACCGCGGTCACGCTGCCCATCAACATGGCTTGCGTCACCGCTCCCTCGGCGGGATCGGCGAAGAACAGGAGGTAGACGAAGATGAGCCCCGCGATCACGAACAGGACGAGCCAAAGCGGCGAAGGGATGATCCCCTCCGCGCCGTGCACCCGGTCGGTGCGCGCCTGCTCCCGATCGGCCGTCTGGTCCATCCACCGGTCGTAGGCGGATTGCTCGGCGTACGTGCGAGGCTCGACCGTCGAGATCGTGCGGAACATCTCCGCCCCCCAGGGGTTGATCGCGTCGCCCAGCGTGCCCGCGTCCAGGGCGTCCCACTCAGCGCCGGCCACCGATCGGGCGTAGCAGGTCAGCTCGCCGGTCAGCTCCTCGGGAGCCTCGCCGGGCAGGAACTGAGCCGTTTGGACCTGCTGCGCCACGATCGTCGCTTCTTCCTCGGCGCCTGACCGCGACGCATCGTAGGTGCTGAACGCGAGGAAGATGATGAATCCGAGAAGCACCGAGAACCCGGTGGCGAGAACGCCAAACACACCCGACGCACGATCGCCGTCGCTGAAGTAGCTGCCCTCGGGCGCCCGGCGACGCACCACCAGCATCGCCGCGACGGCGATCGCGGTGACGATGACGACGATGATGGCCGCCCAGAAGATGTTCATGGCCAACCTGTCTGCTGGCAGGAGCGCCAGGGACATCCCCGTCGGCGGACACGGAGTGACCCGTCAACGTGAGACTGCTGCCGAGCCGCTCGATCTCGTTGGGTGCGTACGACGCGATCGCTTATGCCTCCTTCATCTCCGCGCCGTGCACGGTGATCGCCCAGATGATCAGGATGTCGAGGGCGATCATGATGGTCGACCAGATCGGGTATGCCGACAGGAACGCGATGTTCACGATCGCGCTGGCCAGGGCCGCCAGGACGCCGATAATTCGGGCCCACATCCGGCCAGCGAACAGGGAAACACCGGCTAACGCCACGACGATGCCGCCGATCAGATGCACCCATCCCCAGGCGGTGTAGTCGACTGTTACCACGAGGCCGGAGTCGGCCACGAGGAACTTCTGGTCGTCGAAGAGCGCTACCAGGCCCTGGATGGCGTGGAAGCAGCCGAGCATGATCATCATGATTGCCGCGAAGGCAATCCAGCCGACCCATCCGGTCGGATCGGCGTAGGCCGCCGCTCGCGGCGAGCGTTCAGGTTCTGCGTACTGGGACATCCGTCCTCCCTGCAGTTGCCAATTCTCGCCACGATGATGCTGATCGTCACCACACCGCGACATCACCCCAGACGGATGACTTCGGCCGCTCCGCGGAAAGCGGAAGGGAAACCGCGGCCGAACGCGGCGGGGCGGACGAGTTCTTCACCCCGACCGGGTGATGTGTCTCGACGCATGACGCTCGTAGGTTCGCGGCGTCTCGGGATTGCCCGAGTGAGCTCTCGTACCGGAGGAACGCCATGAGTCCCGACCGTCATGCGCGCGCGATGCTGCCGATCCCGGATCGCCCCGGTCACGGGTTGACGACCTTTGACGCGAAGGATCCGGCCTCCACATTCCCGCCGATCGAGCCGCTTCTGCCGCCCGAGGGGGCTCCGAACGTGTTGGTGGTGCTGCTCGACGACGTGGGTTTCGGTGCGTCCAGCGCGTTCGGCGGGCCGTGTCGTACTCCGACGGCGGAACGTCTCGCCGCCGGCGGATTGCGCTACAACCGGTTCCACACCACCGCGCTGTGTGCGCCGACCCGCCAGGCGCTGCTGACCGGACGCAACCACCACTCGGTCAGCATGGGCAACATCACCGAGACCGCGACGTCGGCGCCTGGGCAGAGCTCGGTGCGGCCCAACACCAAGGCGCCGTTGGCGACCACGCTGAAGCTGAACGGCTACTCGACCGCGCAGTTCGGCAAGTGTCACGAAGTACCGGTCTGGCAGACCTCGCCCATGGGACCCTTCGACGCCTGGCCGTCGGCTGGCGGCGGCTTCGAGACCTTCTACGGCTTCATCGGCGGCGAGAACAATCAGTGGGACCCGGCGCTCTACGAGGGCACCACCCCGATCGAACCGCCGGCGACCCCCGAGGAGGGCTATCACCTCACCGAGGACCTGGCCGACCATGCCATCGGCTGGATGCGTCAGCAGAAGGCGCTGATGCCGAACAAGCCGTTCTTCGCTTACTTCGCCCCGGGCGCAACGCATGCCCCTCACCACGTGCCGAGGGAGTGGCGGGAGCGGTACGTGGGCGAGTTCGATGCCGGGTGGGACGCGCTTCGAGAACGCACGTTCGCCCGTCAGAAGGAACTCGGGGTCGTCCCGAGCGACGCCGACCTGACAGAACGCCACGACGAGATCCCCGCCTGGGATGACATGCCTGACGAGCTCAAGCCCGTCCTCGCCCGCGAGATGGAGGTCTACGCGGGGTTCCTCGAGCACACCGACCATCAGGTGGGCCGGCTGGTCGACGCTCTCGAGGATCTCGAGATTCTGGATGACACGCTCATCTACTACATCATCGGAGACAACGGGGCCTCGGCGGAGGGCACGGTCAACGGTGCGTTCAACGAGATGGCCAACTTCAACGGCATGGCCGCGCTGGAAACCCCGGAGTTCATGCTGAGCAAGATGGACGAGTTCGGCTCGCCAAGCTCGTACAACCACTACGCCGTGGGTTGGGCCTGGGCGATGAACACGCCGTTGCAATGGACCAAGCAGGTGGCATCTCACTGGGGCGGCACCCGCAACGGCACGATCGTGCACTGGCCGGCCGGGATCGAGGAGCGCGGCGGCCTGCGGTCGCAGTTCAGTCATGTGATCGACGTGGCACCCACGATTCTCGAGGTCGCCGGACTGCCCGAACCCACGATGGTCAACGGTGTGCTGCAGTCGCCGATGGAGGGCACCAGCATGCTTTACAGCTTCAACGACGCGCACGCACCCGAGCGTCACGACTTGCAGTACTTCGAGATGTTCGGCAACCGCGGGATCTACCACCAGGGCTGGAGTGCGGTCACCAAGCATCGCACGCCTTGGGTGCTGATGGGCGGCGAGTTGCCCGCATTCGACGACGACGTCTGGGAGCTGTACGACGGCAGCAGCGACTTCAGTCAAGCGCACAACCTCGCCGCAGAGCAGCCCGAGAAGCTCGCCGAGCTGCAGCGACTCTGGCTGATCGAAGCCGTGAAGTACAACGTCCTGCCGCTGGACGACCGGACCGCCGAAAGGCTCAACCCCGACCTGGCCGGCCGGCCCACCTTGATCCGGGGGAACTCACAACTTTTCTTCGCCGGCATGGGTCGGCTCTCGGAAAACAGCGTGGTCAACATCAAGAACAAGTCGTTCTCGGTCACTGCCGACATCGACGTACCCGAAGCCGGCGCCGAAGGCGTGCTCATCGCCCAGGGTGGCCGCTTCGGCGGCTGGGCCGTGTACGCCAAGGACGGGCACCTGAAATTCGTCTACAACGTGCTGGGAATCCAAGAATTCGCTACCACGGCCGACACGCCGATCCCGGCCGGAAACCATCAAGTACGGATGGAATTCGCCTATGACGGCGGCGGATTGGCCAAGGGCGGCGACGTCACCCTGTACTACGACGGCGACAAGGTCGGTACCGGCCGCGTCGATGCCACCCAGCCCGTCGTCTTCTCCGCCGACGAGACCACCGACATCGGCCACGAGACCGGCACCACCGTCACCCCCGACTACACGGCCCCCGACTCCCGGTTCACGGGCAGAATCCACTGGGTCCAACTCGACACCGGCACCGATGACCACGACCACTACATCGACCCCGAGGAGCGCCTACGCGTGGCACTCTCCCGCCAGTAGTAGGCCTCCACGCGTCCCTCA
>JBKOYM010000121.1:0-12496 GCA_046725375.1 Actinomycetota bacterium | reverse complement strand
GCTGCTGCTCGCGGTCGGCTGGACCCGACCGCATCCGGCGTGGGTGGCGTTCGTCCCGGTGCTCGGCCTCGCCGCCTGGGCCGCCGCAGTCGCGGTTGGCGTGGCGTGGTGGGGGTGGGGCTGAGGGGGCGTGGCGTTTTGGCTCGGGCTGGCCCCGATACGAACCTATTGGCCCGGGCCACCCCGAACCAATTCAGTGGAACGTGTGCTCCTCACCGGGAAACGTCCCGTCCGCCACCTCTCCCGCGTACGTCTGGGCCGCCCGAAGCAGCTCGCCGTGCAGGTCGGCGTACCGTTTCACGAAGCGCGGAGTGCGCCCGGTCCGCAGCCCGGCCATGTCCTGCCACACGAGCACCTGGGCGTCGCAGTCACGTCCGGCGCCGATGCCGATCGTCGGGATCGCGAGCCGCTTGGTGATCTCGGCCGCGACCTCACCGGGCACCATCTCCATCACGAGGGCGAACGCCCCGGCCGCCTCGAGCGCCTCGGCCGCCGCGATCAGACTGTCGCCGGCGTCGCCGCGCCCCTGCACCCGATAGCCGCCGAGGTTGTGCTCCGACTGCGGGGTGAATCCGATGTGCGCCATCACGGGGACGCCCGCGTCGGTCAGGGTCTGTACCTGCGGCACCACCGGCGGCCCGCCCTCGAGCTTGACCGCGTGCGCATTCGACTCTTTCATGAACCGAACGGAGGTGTGGAGCGCCTGCTCCGGGCCCGCCTGGTACGACCCGAACGGCAGGTCCGCGACGACGAGGGCCCGGCGCACCGACCGCGTGACGGCCCGGACCAAGGGGATCAGCTCGTCGACCGTGACCGGCAGGGATGTCTCGTTGCCGTACACGTTGTTGGAGGCCGAGTCACCGACCAGGAGTACGGGGATGCCCGCCTCGTCGAACGTGGCCGCGGCGTATTGCTCGTACGCGGTCAGCATCGCCCACTTCTCGCCACGCTCTTTCATCTGGCGTAGGTGGTGGATCCGAATGCGCTTGATGGCGGCGGACCCGGCGTCGGTGCCAGGCGGTCCGGAGCCGTACGGTGCCTGCTCTTCGCTCATCGCATGACGTCCTTGTCAGTCTCGAGGCTCCCTGATGGAGTCCCCGGATGTCCTCAGATTCGCACGTCGGGCCGGTCGGCGGCAGTCCCTCTGGGTGTCGCCTCCCTCACCCTCCCGCCGATCCGCCCGAGTTGGCGTGCCGGTCCGCCCGAGTTGGTGTGCCGGTCCGCCCGAGTTGGTGTGCCGGTCCGCCCGAGTTGGTGTGCCGGTCCGCCCGAGTTGGCGTGCTGATTCGCCATCTGGGGCGGATCGGCGGGCCATCTGGGGCGGATCGGCCGGCCATGTGGGGCGGATCGGCCGGCCATCTGGGGCGGATCGGCGGGCCATCTGGGGCGGATCGGCCGGCCATGTGGGGCGGATCGGCCGGCCATGTGGGGCGGATCGGCGGGGGTCAGAGGTGTTCGCGCCAGGCGGTGGTGATCGGCAGCCGGCGGTCGCGACCGAAGTTGCGGACCGAGATCTTCGGCCCAGGCGGAAACTGCCGGCGCTTGTACTCGGCGCGATCGACCATCCGAATCACCCGCTCGACCAACTCCGGCTCGAAGCCCGCGTCGACCAGGTCGGCCGATCCTCGATCATGCTCCACGTACGCGTCGAGCATGTCGTCGAGGAGCGCGTACGGCGGCAGCGAGTCGGTGTCGACCTGCCCCGGAGCCAACTCGGCCGATGGCGGCTTCTCGATCGCGTGCTCCGGGATCGGCGGCGTCTCACCGCGTCGTTTCGCCTCGGCGTTTCGCCACCGGGCGAGCTCCCACACCATCGTCTTGGGCACGTCCTTGATCGGGGCGAAACCGCCGACGGCGTCGCCGTAGATCGTCGAGTACCCAGTGGCGAGCTCAGACTTGTTGCCGCAGGCCAAGACGAGATGGCCGTGCTGGTTGGACAGCGCCATCCAGATCACGGCGCGGATCCGAGCCTGCAGGTTTTCGGCCGCCAGCCCGTCGATGTCGATCGCGTCGTGGACGGCGTCCACCATCGGCGCGATCGGCACGGTCTGGAGGTTGAGACCGGTCCGGTTGGCCAGCTCGAGGGCGTCGTCCTTGGAGTGCTGGGTCGAATACACCGACGGGTTCGACACGCCGTAGACATTGGCCGCCCCGATCGCGTCGCAGGCGATCGCGCCGGTCAGCGTGGAGTCGATGCCGCCGGACAGGCCGAGCAGCACCGAGCCGAAGCCGTTCTTGCGTACGTAGTCGCGCAGTCCGAGTGTGATGGCGTGATAGACCTCGGCGAGGTCGTCCAGACGCTCGGCGATGTCGATCGGGCGGGGCTCGTACGCCGGCACCGGCGCGGTCGACAGCACGGTCCGTCGTACGCCGAGTCCGGCGAACCGGGTCTGCGCGTCCGGCATCGCCTCGGTCGCCGCCGTTAGGTCGAGGTCGACGACCAGCAGCGACTCCTCGAACTGCGGCGCCCGCGCGAGCTGCTCCCCGGACGCGTCGACGACCAGTGAGTCTCCGTCGAACACCAGCTCGTCTTGGCCGCCGACGAGGTTGACGTACGCCAGCGTCGCCTCGGCCTCTCGGGCCCGACGGGCGCAGAGCTCGAGTCGGATGTCGTCCTTGGCCCGCTCGTACGGCGACCCGTTGGACACCACGAGCAATCCGGCCTCGGCGGCACGTACGGCTGCTGCCGGACCGTCTCGCCACAGGTCTTCGCAGATCGCGATCGCGACGTCGACGCCGTGCACCTGGACGACGTTGATCGTGTCGCCCGGCACGAAGTTGCGGACCTCGTCGCCGACGCCGTAGTTCCAGAGATGGATCTTGGCCTGGCGGGCGACGATCCGGCCTCGGTGCATGACGGCGACGGAGTCTTGCGGCGCGTTCTTGGGGATCCAGGGACCGTCGGGCGCGCCAGATGCCTGGTCGAGAAAGCCGACGATCGCGACCAGATCGCCGAGGCCCTCCTTGGCGAGGCGGGCCGCGACCGCGTCGGCGGCTGCCCGCGACGCCTCGATGATCGAAGCGCGCATCGCGAGGTCCTCGATCGGATAGCCGGTGAGCGCCATCTCGGGGAACACGACGAGGTGAGCGTCTTGTTCGGCGGCCGCGTGGCATTGCGCCACGATCCGGTCGGTGTTGCCGGTGAGATCGCCGACGCAGACGTTGACCTGGGCCAATGCGATACGCAGCTGAGGCACGCTTCGAGCCTATCCGGCGACGAGTGACCCATGGTGCGGCGACGAGTGACCTATGGTCGGGCTGTGTAACCTCCGTGTAACACGGGGCCTGCGACACTGCTCACATGGGTAAGCAAGAGGACTTCGTGCTTCGAGCCCTGGAAGAGCGAGACGTCCGGTTCGTACGCCTGTGGTTCACCGACGTGCTCGGCTTCCTCAAGTCGGTCGCGGTGGCGCCGGCCGAACTGGAGCCGGCGTTCGAGGAAGGCATCGGGTTCGACGGCTCGGCGATCGAGGGGTTCGCCCGGGTCTACGAGGCGGACATGCTGGCCAAGCCCGACCCGTCGACGTTCCAGATCCTGCCGTGGCGCGGAGAGGTGCCCGCGACGGCCCGGATGTTTTGCGACATCTTGATGCCGGACGGGTCCGCGTCGTACGCCGACCCGCGCAACGTGCTCAAGCGCACGCTGGCGAAGGCGGCCGATCTCGGGTTCACGTTCTACACCCATCCGGAGATCGAGTTCTTCCTGTTCAAGAACAGCCACGTACCCGGCGCCGCGCCCGAGCCGTACGACCTGAGCGGCTACTTCGATCACACCGCGCACGGCGGCCAGGACTTCCGGCGCGAGGTCATCACGATGCTCGAGGCGATGGGCATCTCGGTGGAGTTCAGCCATCACGAGGGGGCGCCGGGCCAGCAGGAGATCGACCTGCGCTACGCGGACGCGCTGTCGACGGCCGACAACATCATGACGTTCCGGGTCGTCGTACGCGAGGTCGCGCTGATGCAGGGCATCCACGCGTCGTTCATGCCCAAGCCGTACGCCGACCACCCCGGGTCGGGCATGCACACCCACATGTCGCTGTTCGAGGGCGATCGCAACGCGTTCTTCGAGGCCGGCGCCGAGTACCAGCTGTCGCGACTCGGTCGGTCGTTCATCGCCGGCCTGCTCGAGCACGCCGCCGAAATCACCGCCGTCACGAACCAGTGGGTCAACTCCTACAAGCGCCTGTGGGGCGGCGTCGGCGGCGAGGCCGGCAAGGGCGGTGAGGCGCCGGCGTACATCTGCTGGGGCCACAACAACCGCTCGGCGCTGGTCCGGGTGCCGATGTACAAGCCGCACAAGGGTCCGTCGACCCGGGTCGAGCTGCGTTCGATCGACTCGGCGTGCAACCCGTACCTCGCGTACTCGCTGCTGCTCGCGGCCGGCCTGCGCGGCATCGAGAAGGGCTATGAGCTGCCGCGCGAGGCCGAGGACGACGTCTGGTCGCTGACCGAGACCGAGCGGCGCGCGATGGGCATGGACCCGCTGCCGCACAGCCTCGACGAGGCGATCCGTTTGATGGAGACCAGCGAGTTCGTCGCCGAGACGCTCGGGGAGCATGTCTTCGACTTCTTCTTGCGCAACAAGCGTCAGGAGTGGGCGGAGTACCGTCGCCAGGTGACCCCGCACGAGCTCGACCATCTGCTACCGGTGCTGTGAGACATGACGGCGTACTGGATCAACACGTTTCGCGAGATCCGCGACCCGGACAAGGTCGCGGCGTACGCCGAGCTTGCCGGGCCGGCGATGGTGGAGAACGGCGGACGCTTCCTGGCTCGGGGCACACCGGCCGCCGCGTTCGAGTCTGGCGTGGTGGAGCGGACGGCGCTGATCGAGTTTCCGAGTGTCGATCGGGCGGTCGCGGCGTACGAGAGCGCCGGCTATCAGCGGGCGCTGGAGGCGCTCGGCGACGGAGCCGAACGCGACATCCGGATCATCGAGGCGGCGTCCTAGTCACCAGTGCTCGACCAGGTGCTCCCGGCCCGGCGGTGGCTCGTACGGGTCCGGCCAGTAGTCGGTGATCTTGGCGATCCGGCCGTCGCCGGTCAGCTCGAACCAGAGGCAGGCGTCCTGGTAGTCGTCGCCCACGTTGGTGTCGAGCCAGGCCGCGGCATAGCGTCCGTCGGCGATGATGCGCCGGATCCGCAGGTGCCAGTCGCCGGGATAAGCCTTGTTGAACCGCAGCAAGCCTTCCTTGCCACGCACCCGCTCGCGGGTCTGAGGCATCTCGTAGATGACGTCGTCGGTCAGAAGTGCCCCGAAGCCATCCCAGTCGCGAGCCTCAGCCAGCTCGACGTAGGCCCGCACGGTGGCGCGGGTCGTCGTGGATTCGTCCATGGACCCGACCGTAGCCGCCGGCACTGACACCGGCGCCGACCCGGAGAGATGTCGACAGGGCCGCACTGAGACGTGACGCATGCACCACGGCCGGCACGGGCGTGGTGCACGCGTCACGTTTCGATGCGCAAATCCGTGAGCGCGGCACGACAGTCGCCACGTGCCGTACCCTTCGGGCCGTGGAGGAGCCGGCGGTGCACGTGGTGAGGGTCAAGGCTGGTCGACGGCGCATCGGCAGGGCATCGGTGAGGTGACATGGCCGACGGGTCGTCGCGAGCGAGATCGCCGCAGGGCCGACTGGCGCGGATGGGCTACCGGCAGTCCGAGGCGTCGTTGTCGCATCTGCAGCGTCTCGCGGGTGGCGACGACGTGCCGGATGTCGTGGTCGAGGCGTTCGCCGAAGCGCCGGACCCCGATCTCGCGGTGGCTTCGCTGGCCGCGATCGCAGAGGCGGCCGACGACGTCGATCTCCTCGCGACCGTCGTCGCCGACGATGACTTGCGAGCCCGCCTCGCTGCCGTACTCGGCACGAGCGAGGCGCTCGGTGCCTTCGTGGCCCGGCATCCGGAGGTCATCGCGGACGTCGCCGACCCCGCCCTGGCCGGCCCAGCCGAATCGGCCGCCGACACCCGCGCCGTACTGCTTCGCGCCGTCGGCGCCGACCCGGACGCGGCGACGCCGACCGCCGGTCTGGAGCCGGACCGGGCCGCCGACGCCCTTCGGGTGGCCTACCATCGGTACCTGCTCCGCCTGGCGATCCGCGACCTGACGCAGCAGTGGACCGTGGACCGATCCGGCGCGGCGCTCGCGGATCTCGCCGCCGCCACACTCGAGGCAGCCTTGGCGATCGCCCGCCGCGCCGTCGGCGATTCGGTCGGCGACTGCCGCCTGGCCGTGATCGGACTCGGCAAGGCGGGTGGGCGCGAGCTCAACTACGTCAGCGACGTCGACGTCGTGTTCGTCTACGACGCGGTCGACGGGGTCGACGACGGCCTCGCGCTGCGGGCCGCGACCCAGCTCGCGTCGCGTCTGATGCGGATCTGCTCGGCGCACACCGGCGAGGGCACGATCTGGCAGGTCGATGCCGGACTACGGCCCGAAGGACGCTCGGGGCCGCTCGTACGTACGCTCGCCAGTCATCTCGCGTACTACGGCAAGTGGGCGAAGACCTGGGAGTTTCAGGCCTTGCTCAAGGCGCGTCCGATGGCCGGCGACCGCGATCTCGGCAACGCCTATGCCGACGCCGTCGATTCCTTGGTCTGGCAGGCCGCCGAGCGCGAGGGTTTCGTGGCCGATGTGCAGGCGATGCGCCGTCGCGTCGTCGACCACATCCCGGCCGAGGAGATCGATCGCCAGCTGAAGCTCGGTCCGGGCGGGCTGCGTGACGTCGAGTTCGCCGTCCAGCTGCTGCAGTTGGTGCACGGTCGTGCCGACGAGTCGCTGCGCAGCCCGACCACGTTGGCGGCGCTGGAGGCGCTCACCGCCGGCGGCTACGTCGGCCGGGACGACGGAGCCGCGCTCGCCGAGGCCTATCGGTTCCTCCGCTCCCTGGAGCACCGGATCCAGCTCCATCGGCTGCGCCGGACCCACACCGTGCCGGTCGACGAGGACGACCTCCGTCGGCTCGGCCGCGGTCTCGGATTCCACGGTGATCCGGTAGCCGGGCTCACGGCGGAGTGGCGACGGCAGGCCCGCGAGGTTCGCCGACTCCACGAGAAGCTGTTCTACCGGCCGTTGCTGAGTGCGGTCGCGGCGCTTCCCGGAGAGGGCCTCCGGCTGACCCCCGAGGCGGCGCGGGAGCGACTCGTGGCGCTCGGCTACGCCGACCCGCGCGGCGCGCTGAGCCACATCGAGGCGCTGTCGTCCGGCGTCGCGCGCCGCGCCGCGATCCAGCGCCAGCTGCTGCCGGCGATGCTGGCCTGGTTCGCCGAGGGGCCGGACCCCGACGCCGGGCTCCTCGCCTTCCGGCGCGTCAGCGAGACGCTCGGCTCGACCCATTGGTACCTGCGGCAGCTGCGCGATGTGAGCGAGTCCGCCGAACAGCTCGCCCGGGTGCTCGGCGCCAGTCGTTACGCCGCCAGCATGATCCAAAACGCTCCTCACGTTGTCGCCATGTTCGGGCACGACGATGAGCTCGCGCCCCGATCCCGGGAGCGGCTGCTGACCGAGATGACCGCGGCCGCGCAGCGCTACCCCGACTCGGGGGCGGCGATCCACGCGGTCCGCGCGATGCGTCGCCGCGAGCTGTGCCGGATCGCGATCGCCGACACACTCGGACTCCTCGACGTCGAGGCGGCGGGCGCGGCCCTGACCGATGTGACCGTCGCGACCCTGTCGGGGTCGCTGGCCGCCGCGACCGCCGCCGTGGAGTCGGAGCTGGGCCGGCCCCTGCCGACCCGGTTGGCGCTGGTCACGATGGGTCGGCTCGGCGGACACGAGATGGGTTACGGCTCCGACGCCGATGTGATGTTCGTGCACGTGCCGCGATCGGGGGAGCAAGAGAAGGTCGCGACCGACGCGGCCCATGCCGTCGCACAGGAGATGCGGCGCATGCTTGCCGCCCCGGGCGATGACCCCCCGCTCGAAGTCGACGCGGGCCTGCGTCCCGAGGGCAAGCAGGGGCCGCTGGTCCGGACACTGGCGTCCTATTCCGCCTATTACGAACGGTGGTCGCACGTCTGGGAGGCGCAGGCGCTGCTGCGAGCCGATCCGGTCGTCGGCGATCCCGAGTTGGGCGAGCGGTTCGCGGCGATGATCGACCCGGTTCGATGGCCGTCGGGCGGTTTGACCCAGGCAGATGTCACCGAGATCCGGCGCATCAAGGCCCGGGTCGACTCCGAACGGCTGCCGCGCGGGGCCGATCCGACGCTGCATCTCAAACTCGGACGGGGCGGCCTGGCCGATATCGAGTGGACGATCCAACTGCTCCAGATGCGGCACGCCCACGACATCGAGGGTCTCCGGACGACCCGGACGATGGCGGCGCTGGCGGCGGCCCGCGAGGCCGGTCTGATCGACCCGGAGGATGCGGACATCCTGGCCGAGGCATGGCGGACGGCGAGCCGCGTTCGCAATGCGGTCATGCTCGTCCGGGGACGGCCGGCCGACGCGATGCCGGCGGCGATGCGCGACCGGGCGGGGGTCGCGTACCTGCTCGGATACTGGCCCGACGGCGAGCGGATGGTCGATGACTACCGTCGGGTGACGCGTCGCGCACGCGGGGTCGTGGAGCGGGTCTTTTGGGGCTGAAACCGGACACCCCTGCTGCATGCGCCGGACGCGTCTGGCACCATCCTCTCAGTGATCCAGCGCCCGCCAACCCGTCTGCTCGCCGCCGGCGTCGGCATTGTTGCCGTCGCCCTGGTCGTCGTGGGCTGGACGTTCCTGAGGACCGACGGCGAGGAGCCGGCCGAGTCGCTTCGGGAGTGGAACTACGTCACCATGCCCGAGGTGACGCCGCCGATGATCGACGTGTCCAAGTACGAAGTCCCTGGCGAGCGCCCCTCGACCGACGACCAAGGCCTCATCTTCATCGCGCCGAAGGACGGCGAGTCGATGACGGGAGCGCTGATCGTCGGCTCCGACGGCACGCCGGTCTGGATCGGCCCGCAGGATCGGGTGTACGACCTCCGAGTGCAGCAGTATCGGGGCGAGCCGGTGCTCACGTACTGGCGCGGCGACACGATCCTGCCCTACTACGGCTCCGGTGAGTTCGTGCTGTTGAACCAGCAGTACGAGGAGATCGCAACCGTCACGACGCACGGCCTGCCGGCGGCGGCCGACTACCACGAGATGACGCTGACCGACGAGGGCACGGCCCTGATGATCGGCCATCGGCTGGTGCGCCGGGACCTCTCGTTCAAGGGCGGGTCGCACCGAGGCTGGGTCGCCGACGGGATCGTGCAGGAGGTGGATGTCGCCACCGGCAAGGTGCTCTGGCAGTGGAGTGCCCTCGAGCACATCCCGATCAACCAGTCGATGACCGGTCTCAACCGCTACGGCAGCGGGATCCGCAGCGATCCGTATGACTACGCGCACCTCAATTCGATCACCGAGGACGGCGACGGCGCGTTCTTGATCTCGGCCCGCAACACCAGTGCGGTCTATCGTGTCGACCGCGCGACCGGCGACATCGACTGGACGCTCGGCGGCAAGGCCAGTGACTTCCGGATGCTCGGCAACTCGAGGTTCTACTGGCAGCACGACGCGCAGCGGCAGTCCGACGGCACGATCACGCTGTTCGACAACGAGGGCGCTCCGCCGAAGGCGCAGCGGTCCCGCGGACTGCGCCTCGCCCTCGACATGAAGACCCACACAGCGCGGGTCGTGACCGAGTACCTGCCGCCGGACCACAACCGGCTGGCCGGCAGCCAGGGCAACGTCCAGGTCATGCCGGGCGGACACGTGTTCGTCGGCTGGGGTTCGCGGCACTACTTCTCCGAATTCACCGCCGACGGCGATCTGCTGCTCGACGGCGATTTCGGCACCGGCGAGAGCTACCGAAGCTACCGCTCTCCGTGGGTCGGCAAACCGAGCTACCCGCCGACTCTCACGATCGACGACGGTACGGCCTATGTCAGCTGGAACGGCGCCACCGAGGTCGCGTCCTGGCGCTTCCTCGCTGGTGACGATGCCGAGAGTGCCCGGGACGTCGGGACGGTCCGCCGCGAGGGCTTCGAGACGTCGGCCGAGATCCCGGACGCCGGGTACATCGCCGTCCAGGCACTCGACGCGGACGGCAACGTCCTGGCGACCGTCGAGCGCTGACCGATCGTCGTCTGACACGATCGGCTGCGATGACTCACCGGCGATCCGCCTTTCGGGCCAGCGCCCTGGGGTTGACCGCGCTCGCTCTCGCGGTGCTCGGAGCCGATCACACGGCCACGTCGGTGGCGACATCGCAGCCGGAGATCGTCGGCGGCCAGGTGTTTGTCAGCCGTCCGGATCTCAAACCGCCGCCGATTGCCGTCACCGCCCATGCCGCCGTCAGACAGGCGTTTCCGACCGACGACCACGACCTGGTGTTCTTGGGGCCGAAGGATGGCGGTGTCATGACCGGCCCGCTGATCGTCGATGCCCAAGGCGAGCCCGTCTGGGTGTGCCCGCTCGATCGGACCTGGGCCTACGACGTGCGGGTGCAGGAGTACGACGGCAAGCCGGTCCTGACCTGGTGGGAGGGGCTCAACCTCGGCGTCGGGTACGGCTACGGCCACTACGTGCTGATGGACCAGACGTACCGCATCATCGGAACGGTCAGAACCCGCGGATCGCTGGCCGATCACCACGGCATGACGCTGACCGACGACGGCACCGCCCTGATGATCACGTACCGCAAGATCCCCTACGACCTCTCGGCCGTCGGCGGACCTGAGGACGGTTACGTCGTCAACAGCCTGGCCCAGGAGGTCGACGTCGAGACGGGCAAGGTCGTGTTCCAGTGGAGCGCCCTCGACCATGTGCCGATCACCGATACACGGGTCAGGGTCGGGCCCGACAGGGTGATCGACGGGTCCGAGGCCCTGCCGCTCGACTACTTTCACCTGAACTCGGTGACCGAGGACGGCGACGGACACCTCCTGATCTCGGCCCGCAACACCCACGCGGTCTACCGGATCGACCGCGAGACCGGCGACGTCGACTGGACCCTCGGCGGGGAGAGCAGCGACTTCAGGATGCTTGGAGACGCCAGATTCGCCTGGCAGCACGACGCCGAGCGGCAGGCCGACGGCACGATCACGCTGTTCGACAACGAGGCAGGGCCGCAGGTGGGCGAAGAGTCACGGGGCCTGCGCCTGGCGGTCGACCCGAAAGCGCACACGGCCCGGGTCGTGACCGAGTACCTGCCGCCGGACGGCCGAGTGAGCAACAGCCAGGGCAACCTCCAGGTGCGGCCCAACGGCCACGTGTTCATCGGGTGGGGCGGGGTGCCGTACTACTCCGAGTACACCGCCAGTGGGCGGCTGCTCTACGACGCCCGCATCCTCGGCGGCGCGAGCTACCGCGCGTACCGGCTGCCGTGGGTCGGCAAGCCGTTCACGGACCCGGCGCTCGCCGTCGACGACGGCGTCGCCTACGTCAGTTGGAACGGCGCGACCGAGGTCGATCGCTGGCGGTTCCTTGCCGGCGACGACGAGGCGAGCGCTGAACCGATCGTGACATCGCCGCGCACCGGGTTCGAGACGTCGGTGCCGGTGCCTGACACGCCGTACCTCGCTGTCCAGGCGCTGGACGCCGAGGGCCACGTGCTGGCGACCGAGGAGCGCTAGCAGTACCTCCGATTTTCCTTGTGGGTAAGGACTTCCAGGACCGGCGTTGTCGGTGGCGAGTGTTAGCCTCGCCTGTGATCTGACGCCGGGGGAGGCGCGCAAGGCGGCTGCTCGCAAGGTAACGGCGACTGATCCGGCCGCTGCCGAAAGGCGCGCCGCTCTGGCCCGCGCACGGCGGGCCGTCCGGGCGATCATGCACGGCGATGCCACCGGCACGCTGTCAGCCCTGCTTCCGGCCGAGCAGGCGCTGGCGTGTTGGCAGACTCTCGATCATGAGGCCAGGTGTCGGCGTGGTGATGGTGACGAGCGATCGTTGAATGAGCTGATGTGCGACCTGTTGGTCGAACGCGTCACCGGTCAGAGCAAAGCCGAAGACCTCAATCTCGAGATCGCCGTGGTGATCTCGGCATCGTCGCTGTTCGGTGCCGATGATCAACCGGCCAAGCTAGTCGCGCACAGGGGCGGCGACTACGGTGTGCTGCCAGCCGGGCTGGCCCGCCGGCTTGCGGCAAGCGGCAGTGCGTGGGCACGGCGACTCGTCTGTGACCCAATCGACGGCCGTCTCATCACCATGGACACCCAGAAGCGTCGCTTCGACGGCGCGCTGCGCACGTTCATCACCTACCGCGACGGGGTGTCGAGGCGGCCGTACTCAAACACGCCGATCTACGACATCGACCACATCACCCGCCACGCCGACCGGGGCCCCACCAGCGCCCGCAACGGCCACGGCCTCGGCGTCACCGATCATCACCTCCGCGACCTCCCCAGCTGGACCGTCCGCACGAGGGACGCCGGCCACGAGGTGACCTGGACGGCCCCGACTAACCATCGATACATCTCACGACCACCACCGATCCTCGGTCACGGCAACAGCCGAACCCGCCAACGC
>JBKOYM010000199.1:0-14200 GCA_046725375.1 Actinomycetota bacterium | reverse complement strand
ACCGCGACGCAAGATGTTCAGCTTCCGAGGACCCACTCCTGAGGAAGGGCTTCCTGAGGAAGAGGAGGCGCTCGCATGAACGATGCTTGGGACACCGACTACGCGATCGACATCTTCCCGGACATTCTTGAGGCATTCCTCAGGTACACGCTGGTCATCACGATTCTCGGCTCCGTGGTCGCGGCCGTCGTAGGTCTGCTGTTTGCCATCATCCGCTACCTGCACGTGCCGGTTCTGGCGCCCGCGATCACGGCATTCCTGGAGTTCGTCCGATCGACGCCGATCCCGGTTCAGCTGTTCTTCCTGTTCTACGTGTTGCCGGACTACGGCATCACTGCGGATGCGGAGACCATCGGGGTGCTGTGCATCGGCGTGCACTACGCGTGCTACTACGCGGAGGTCTACCGGGCCGGTATCGAGGCCGTGCCCAAGGGCCAATGGGAGGCCAGCACGGCGCTGTCGATCCCACAGCGCTACGTCTGGCAACGCGTCGTCCTGCCGCAGGCGCTGCGCAACGTGCTGCCGTCGCTCGGCAACTACGTGATCTCGATGTTCAAGGAGACCCCGTTCCTCGTCTTGATATCAGTCCCCGAAATGGTCCAGGAGGCTAAGTTGGCCAGCCAAGAGAGCTTCCGGGCCGTCGAGCCGTACACGATCGCCGGACTCATCTTCCTGGCCGTGAGCTACCCTGCAGCAGTAGCGTTGAGGAGACTGGAGAAGCGCCTTGGTCACGCCTGATTCCACACCACAACCCACCTCCTCTGGCACGGCCACGAACGGTCAGCCGCTGATCCGGTTCGAGGACGTGGTGAAGCGGTTCGGCGAACTCACCGTGCTCGACAAGCTGAACTTCGACGTCAACGCCGGCGAGCGAGTCACCTTGATCGGTCCCAGCGGATCCGGCAAGACCACGATCCTGCGGCTATTGATGACGTTGGAGGACCTGACCGGTGGTCACATCTGGGTCGGTGACCAACCGCTCTGGCATATGTACAAGGGCGACAAGCTGGTGCCGGCTAACCAGAAGCATCTGCGCGGTGTTCGCAAGCAGATCGGCATGGTCTTCCAGCACTTCAACCTGTTCCCCAACATGACCGTGATGGAGAACCTCTGCGAGGCTCCGATCCGCGTGCTAGGCAAGACCAAGTCAGAAGCCGCCGAGCGCGGTCGCGAGCTGCTCGACATGGTTGGCCTCGGCGAGAAGGTCGACGCCCACCCAACCCAGCTGTCCGGCGGTCAGCAGCAGCGGGTCGCGATCGCCCGCGCGCTGGCGATGGAGCCGAAGGTGCTCCTGCTCGACGAGGTGACGTCCGCACTCGACCCGGAGCTGATCGCCGGCGTACTCGGCGTGCTCCGCGAGATCGCCGAGACGACCGACATCACCATGCTCATCGTCACGCACGAGATGGGCTTCGCCCGCGACGTGTCGCACAAGGTGATGATGTTCGACCACGGTCAGATCGTCGAGCAGGGTCATCCGGACAAGATCTTCAGCGAACCGGAGAACGACCGCACCAAGGCCTTCCTGCACGCCGTACTCGACGAGCGCTGACTCGCCGGCGGCTACACCGCGCGGGTGTAGGCGTCGATCACCGGCTCGGGCTCCGACCGTTCGAGCAGCCGCTGGCCGGGCCCGACGGCGGTGCGTCCGATCGCGGCCAGCGCGCCCCACATCGTGACCTGGTTGGCACTGAGTACGGGCTTGCCCAGAGCCTCCTCGGCCCGAGCGATCAGGTCGTACGTGGCGAGGTTGGTGCAGCTGACGAAGATCGCCTCTGCGTCGATATGGTCGGCGGCGATGATGAGCTCCTCGGTGCGCGCGTACGGCACGGTCCAGATCCGACCCTCGAGGCGAAGGTCGGTCCGCGCCACCGTCTCGATGCTGGCTTCGGCGAGAAACTCCACGAGGTAGTCGGTGACGTCGCTGACGTAAGGTGTGGCGATCGCGACGCGACTGGCGCCGACCTCGGCCAGGGCCTCGAGCAACGCGCCGGAGGACGTGACCGCCCGGGCGGCGCCGCCGTCGAACATCGCCCGGCGGACCAGGTCCTCGCCGGCAAGTCCCCCGAGGAAGCTGCCGGACGTGCACGCGTACGCGACGACCTCGGGCTCGAGTGGCGTAAGGATCCGGGTCGCCTCGCGTACGTCGTCGACGTTGCTGACCGTGGCTGCCATCTCGACGCCGACGTGCAGCGGATAGAACGGCGTCCGGGCCAGATGCAGGGAGATGTCGTCCGGCACCCACCTCCACAGCTCGCGATCGAGCGCGAGGTCGAACGGTGCGACCACCCCGAGGTGACGCTGTGCGGACGGTTCGGGGGGCACCCGAAGGCCGATGTCCGCGGCTGTTATTGCCATCTACCACCTCGCTTCGATGCCGCGTCATGCCGCGGGATTGATCGCCGATGCCTTCACTATGGCGGGATTGTTGACAATCGTACAAACGCGTCTCTAGCGTCAACCACGTCCAGCGTGGCGGGGACCCCTCACCCAGTGGAGCACAGGATGCAAGGCGGCGCGAAGACCACGACGATCCGGCCGGTCGTGGCGGCCCTCTGCGGCAACACGCGGCCGGACGGCATGGAACCTGTCGAGGAGCTGGCCGAAGTCCGCTATGTCGATGGTGACGGCCTTACCGACGGACTCCGGGGCGCCGAGGTGCTGTTTGTCTGGGACTTCCGCTCCGACGCGCTCCGGGCCGCCTGGCCGGCCGCCGACGCGCTGCGCTGGGTGCATGTCGCGGGCGCTGGGGTCGACCGAGTCCTCTTTCCCGAGCTGGTCGAGAGCCCGGTGATCGTGACCAACTCGCGAGGCGTCTTCGACCGGCCGATGGCCGAGTACGTGCTCGCCTTCGTTCTCGCGTTCGCGAAGGATCTGCCGGCCACGCTGCGCTATCAGCAGGGCGGCGAGTGGCGCTATCGCGAGAGCGAGGACATCACCGGCAAGCGGGCCGTCATCGCCGGCACCGGATCGATCGGTCGCGAGATCGCCCGGATGCTTCGCGCCGTCGGCATGCAGGTGCACGGCGTCGGCCGTACTCCGCGAGACGTCGACCCGGACTTCGGGGCGGTCTCGGCGTCGAGCGAGCTGGCCGAGGCCGTACGCGATGCCGATTACGTCGTGGCGGTCGCGCCGCTCACCGAGCAGACGCGGCACATGATCAACGCCGACGTGTTGCATGCGATGCCGTCGACGGCCCGGCTGATCAACGTCGGCCGCGGGCTGCTCGTCGACGACGAGGCGCTGGTCGCGGCGCTCGAAGCGGGGGAGATCGCCGGCGCCGGGCTCGATGCGTTCGTCGAGGAGCCGCTGCCGTCGGATCACCCGTTCTGGCGGCACCCCCAGGTGATCGTCTCGCCGCACATGTCCGGCGACTCGATCGGATGGACCGACCGCATCATCGGGCTCTTCGCGGCCAACCTCCGGCGCTGGCTCGCCGAGGAACCGCTGCGCAACGTCGTCGACAAGCACCACGGCTTCGCCGCCGCGGACACGTGAGGAGACTGCAGCGCCATGGACGACATCGCCCTGTTGAGCGCGACCGAACTCGTGCGCCGCTATGCCGCCGGTGAGCTGTCACCGGTCGACGTGACGCAGGCGGCACTCGACCGCGTCGACCGCTTCGACTCCGCCGTCAACGCCATGTGTCTGGTCGACCCCGCTCGCGCGCTCGCGTCGGCCCGCGAGTCCGAGGCACGCTGGCGGCGGGGCGAACCGACCGGCGCCGTCGACGGCGTACCGACGACGATCAAGGACCTGCTGCCGACGAAGGGCTGGCCGACGCTGCGCGGGTCGCGGCTGATCTCGCCCGACCAGGAGTGGGATGTCGACGCACCGGCGACCGCGCGCCTGCGCGAGCACGGGGCGGTGCTGATCGGCAAGACGACGACGCCCGAGTTCGGCTGGAAGGGCGTCACCGACAGCCTGCTGTGCGGCCCGACCGGCAACCCGTGGGCGCCGTCGCAGACCGCTGGTGGGTCGTCGGGCGGGAGCGCGACCGCCGTGGCGCTGGGCATGGGCGCCCTGTCGGTCGGCACCGACGGTGGGGGATCGGTACGGATCCCGGCCGGCTTCTCGGGCATCGTGGCGCTGAAGCCGACGTACGGTCGGGTGCCGCTGTATCCGCCGAGTCCGTTCGGAACGCTTGCTCACATCGGGCCGATGACCCGGACCGTCACCGATACGGCGCTGATGATGGACGTGCTCACCGGGCCCGACGTACGCGACTGGTCGGCGCTCGCGCCGCCGGTCGGCTCGTACCTCGACGGTCTCGACGCCGGCATCGCCGGGCTGCGGGTCGCCTACAGCCCGCGGCTCGGCTACATCGACGTCGACCCGGAGGTCGAGGCGCTCGTGCTCAAGGCGGTGGGTGTGCTTGCCGAGCTCGGCGCGGTCGTCGAGGAGGTCGATCCGGGTTTCGACGACCCGGTGGCGGCCTATCACACGCTGTGGTTCAGCGGCGCGGCCAAGGTGGTGCTGGCCTACGGCGACGACGCGCTCGGCCGGATCGACCCGGGGCTCGCCGAGGCGGTCGACGAGGGGCGGCGCTATACGGCGCTGGACTACCTCGACGCGACGGAGGTCCGGATGGATCTCGGCGTACGCATGGGGGAGTTTCACCAGCGGTACGACCTGCTCGTCACGCCGACGCTGCCGGTGCCGGCGTTCGAGGCCGGTGTGGAGGTCCCGAGGGGATCGGGGATGCGGCGTTGGACGGAGTGGACGCCGTTCAGCTACCCGTTCAATCTCACCCAGCAGCCGGCGGCGAGCGTGCCGTGCGGGTTGACCGGCGCGGGACTCCCGGTTGGGCTGCACGTGGTGGGCGCGCGGCACGCCGACGCCCTCGTGCTGCGGGCCTGCCGGGCCTACGAGGCCGCCTCCACCTGGCGGTGGCCCCAACCTGCTGATGATTGGTCGACGAGCGACTGGAGTGACGACTGATGGCGCGACACCTCACGATCAGCCTCGACAAGCGGGGCATCTCCTGCACGGCTCGACTGCTCGAGGCGGAGGCGCCGGCCACGTGCGCCGCGGTCTGGGATGCGCTGCCGCAGTCGGCGCAGGTCTATCACGGCAAGTACGCCCGCAATGAGATCTACACGCTGGTGCCGGGGTTCGCCGAGTCGGAGCCGGGGCTCGAAAACTCGACGGTGACGCCGATCCCGGGTGACGTGTGCTACTTCAACTTCACCGGCGGGCAGTTGCTGAACCCGGCGTACGGCTATGAGGCGCAGGGGGAGTTGGGCAGCGTCGTCGATCTGGCGCTGTTTTACGGGCGCAACAACCTGCTGATCAACGGCGACGTGGGATGGGTTCCGGGGACGGTGTTCGCCACGGTGATCGACGGCCTCGACGCGATGGCCGACGCCTGCAACGACCTCTGGATGCGCGGCTTCGACGGCGAAACCCTCACGTTCGCCCGCGCCTAGCCGCCGATCCGCCACTCGGACAGCGCTCATCCGTCACTCGGACAGTCGCGATCCGTCACTCGGACCGTGCGATCCGTCACTGGGGTCTGGTGCTCACCAGAATCGGGGGAGTGGCTCGATGCCGAGCAGCTTGCCGATCCTCATCTCGTAGGACGGGTCGTTGCCGAGCACGTCGGTCTTGTAGGCCGGCTCTATGCGCCAGTCGTACGCATCGGTGAGGAGGTCGCGTCGGTCCCCATCATGAGTCTGGTCATCCTCGTGGGAGTGGTACGCCGCGCCGTCGTACTCCATCGCGAGCTTGATTTCCGGATATGCGAGGTCGAGCCTGGCGATGATTCGACCACGATGGTCGATCACCTCGTACTGCGGCGTCGGACGCGGAAACCCAGCGTCGATCAGGCGTAGGCGCAGCCAGCTCTCGCCGGGCGACTCGGCGCGGGGATCGATCAAGCCGACAAGATCGCGTGCCTGCCTGATCCCTGGATAGCCCTTGAGGTGTCGGATGCGGCGCGAGAGGTCAGCTACGGTGACGTACTCGGCTCGCACCATCGCGTCAGCCACCGACAACGCAAACGGTCGACGGAGGCGTCGCATGAGGTCCACAGTCGTGCGCGACGCAGTCGTCATGGGGATGCCGTTGATGAGGGTGACGTCAGTTTCCGGTAGGTAGCCCTCGATGCAGATGACCCCGGCGTGCCGGCAGCGACTCGAACCGTGCGGCACCATGCACTGCGGGGTGAGATCGAATCGATCCTCAGGCTGGAAGCCGTCGATCTTGAGAGCCCAAGCTGCGGTGCAAAGACAGAACACTCCGTGCGGCGGAAGGACGAGCGCGAGGCCCTGGCATCGGAGCTCTCGGGTATCAGGTACGCGCGTATCGACGAGCACGCCCCGGAACAACGACCTGACGAGATTGGATTGCCGCAACTCGGCGATTTCGTGGCGGCCCATGCCGAGTGCGCCAGCATGGAAGCTGCGAAACGGCAAGCCGGCGTTGATCAGATTCTGCACCCGCGCAGCATGACCGAGTCTGCCTCCGGCGCGCGGCCGCTATCCACAGGGCGCTGTCTGAGTGACGGATCGCGACTGTCTGGGTGGCGGATGGGCACTGTCCCGGCGACGGATCGCCGCTGTCTAGGTGACGGATCGCGGTTAGGAGAAGTCGGTGAGGGCCTTGCGGGCTTCGACGAGCCAGGCTTCGCGGGCCTCGATGGCCTGCTCGGCCTCGCGGGCCTTCTTCGCATTGCCGGCCGACCGAGCCTTGTCCAGGTCAGCACGCAGGTCCTTCAGCGACGACTCGAGCTGCGCCACCGTGTCGGCGGCCCGGGCGCGCGCCTCCGGATTGCTCCGCTGCCAATGCGCATCTTCGGCCTCCCGGATCGCGCTGTCGACCGCACGCATCCGACCCTCGAGCTCCCGCATCTGCGATCGCGGCACCTTGCCCGCGTCGTCCCAGCGCTCCGACAACGTACGGAACGCCGCCCGCGCCGCCGACGCGTCGTCGACCGGCAGGAGCTTCTCCGCCTCGGCCAGAATGCCCCGTTTGATCTCGGCGTTGGCCTCGTACTCCTTGTCGAGCTCGGCGTTGGCCGCGTCGCGGGCGCCGAAAAACGTGTCCTGCGCCGCCCGAAACGCCTTCCAGAGCCGCTCCTCGTCGGACCGCGGAGCCGGACCCGCCGCCTTCCACTGCTGCATGAGGTCGCGAAACGCCCGCGACGTCGAACCCCAGTCGGTCGACTTGGCGAGCCTTTCGGCCTCCTCGAGCAGCCGCTGCTTCACGTGCTTGGCGGCCTGCCGCTTCTCGTTGAGCTCGGCGAACTGCTGCTTGCGTTTGCGGGTGAACGACGTACGCGCACTCGAAAACCGGTGCCACAGCGGGTCGTCGGTCGCCTTGTCGAGTCGCGGCAGGCTCTTCCACTCGTCGAGCAACGCTCGCAGCTTGTCGGCGCCGCCGCGCCAGTCGGTACCGGCGGCGATCCGCTCCGCGTCGTCGACGATGCGTTCCTTGGCCGACTTGGCTTCAGCGGCCCGCTCGGCCTTGGCCACCTTGCGCTGCTCACGCTGCTCGGCGATCACCGGCCCAAGCGCGTCGAGCTGGTCGAGCAGCCCGTCGAGATCGCCGACCGCGGCGGCCGTCGCGACGGTGTCGCGCACCGTCTTGACGGTCGAGTCGGCCTGCTCGGGTGACAGCGACCCACCGCGAATGCGCTTGTCGAGCAGCTCCACTTCGACGCGGAGCCCGTCGTACCGTCGGGTAAACAGCGCCATCGCCTCGGCCGGATCGCCATCGGGCCACTGGCCCACAACGCGTTCGCCGTCGCGTGTCTTGACGTAGACGGTCCCGTCGCTGTCGACGCGGCCCCACGAACTCTCGGTGGTCATGACGTCACCCCTTGATCGATCTTCACAACGGCGCCCGAGTTCGTCGAGGGCGAGCCGCTGGACTCGTCATCGTCGAAGACCTTCGTCTTGAGCAACCATCCCAGGGCGGCGACGATGGCCAAAATGACGATGACCCCGATCACGACATTGACGCGCCGGCGGCGACGTGCTCTGGCGGCCCGGCGCTCCTGCTGACGCAGGTAGTGCTCGCGGGCCAGCTGGCGCCGGCGTTCCTTCTTGGTGACCACGACCGGCAAGTCTAAGAGCAGGACCGCCTACCGTGTCGCATCGCAATCGATTCGTAGCATTCCGCCGTACTCGCGTAGTCTCAGGTCCCGTGCTGATCGCCGCATTCCCCGCCGGTCCCTGGGCCACCAATTGCTACGTGGTGGCGACCGGGTCCGGTGCCGAGTGTGTCGTCATCGATCCAGGTAAGGACGCGTCCGAGGGCGTCGCGGAGATTGTCCGCGAACAGAACCTCAAGCCGGTGAGCATCCTGCTGACGCACGGGCACATCGACCACGTCTGGTGCGTCGTGCCGGTCGCCGGCTCGTACGAGTCGCCGGCCTACCTCCACCCGGACGATCGCCACCTGCTGACCGACCCGATGGCCGGAATCTCACCGGAGTCTGCGGGCCTGCTGCTCGGTGCCGACTACTCGTTCGCGGAGCCGGACGACGTCCGCGAGCTCATCGACGCGGCGAGGCTGACGCTGGCCGGCATCGAGTTCGTGGTCGACCACACTCCCGGCCATACCAGGGGGTCGGTGACGTTTCGCACCGCGTACGACGGTCCCGAGGACGTGCCCGAGGTCATGTTCGGCGGAGACCTGCTGTTCGCCGGTTCGATCGGACGCACCGACCTGCCGGGCGGAGACCACCCCACGATGCTGCGCAGCCTCACCGACAAGGTGCTGCCGCTGGACGATCGCATCGCTGTGCTGCCCGGCCACGGACCCCAGACGACAATTGGCCGCGAACGCGCGACGAATCCCTTCCTCACAGAGCTGACCGAGGCGCGCGGCGGCCCGACCCGAGGCCTCTGATCCATGGCAAAGCCGACCCCACTCTCGGGGTTCCCCGAGTTCCTCCCCAGCCAGCGCGCCGCCGAGCTCGCGGTCATCGATTCGGTACGCGAAACCTTCGAGCTGCACGGCTTCGCCTCGATCGAGACCCGGTCGGTCGAACCAGTCGACGAGCTCATGCGCAAGGGCGAGACCTCACAGGAGGTGTACGTCCTGCGCCGCCTGCAGGCCGACCCGGACGCAGCGGACGCCGGTATGGGGCTGCACTTCGACCTCACGGTGCCGATCGCCCGCTATGTCCTCGAACACCAGGGCCACCTGACGTTTCCGCTGCGGCGCTACCAGATCCAGCGCTGCTGGCGAGGAGAGCGACCGCAGGAGGGCCGCTACCGCGAGTTCACGCAGGCCGACATCGACATCATCGGCCGCGACGAGCTGCACCTCGACGCCGACATCGAGGTCACGATCGTCATGGCCGAGGCGCTCAGCCGGCTGCCGCTGCCGCCGATCACACTGCGCGTCAACAACCGTAAGCTGATCGAGGGCTTCTACCGGGGCTTGCGCATCGACGACCCGTTGCCGGTCATCCGGGCCATCGACAAGCTCGCCAAGATCGGGGTCGGCGGCGTACGGGACACGCTGCTCGAGGCGGGTCTCGACGCCGAGCGGGCCGACCGGTGCCTCGACCTGGCCCAGATCAACCGCGACGACTCCTCTTTCGTCGACGACGTACGCAAGCTCGGCGTCACCCACCCGCTGCTCGACGCGGGCCTCGACGAGCTGGCCCAGGCCGTCGAGGCGGCAGCGCCGGCGGGATCCGACCGGTTCGCCGTCGTGGCCGACCTCGCGATCGCTCGCGGGCTCGACTACTACACGGGCACCGTGTACGAGGGATTCACCGCCGAGCACGGATCGCTCTCGATCTGCGCCGGCGGCCGCTACGACTCGCTGGCGACCGACAGCCGGTCGAGCTACCCCGGCGTCGGCATCTCGCTCGGCATCACCCGACTGCTCGCGCCGCTGATCGCCCGGGGACTGCTCGACGCCGACCGCAGTGTGCCGTCGTGCGTGCTCGTCGCCGTGCCCGACGACGCGTCGCGGTCGGTGAGCCGAGACGTGGCACGGCGACTGCGGGCCCGCGGGATCCCCACGGAGGTTGCGCCGGCGGCCGCCAAGTACGGTCGGCAGATCCGGCATGCCGACCGGCGCGGCATCCCGTACGTCTGGTTCCCGCCCGGGCCGGGGACGACCGGCGGGCACCAGGTCAAGGACATTCGGTCCGGCGACCAGGTCGAGGCCGATCCCGACGCCTGGCAGCCGCCCTCGGCCGACCTCCGACCCCGCATTGTGACAAAGGAGCGCGACACGTGATCCGTACTCATGAGGCAGGCGCCCTGCGCGCCTCCGATGTCGACGCCAGCATCACGTTGACCGGCTGGGTTGCCCGGCGACGCGATCACGGGGGAGTGGCGTTCATCGACCTCCGGGACGCCAGCGGAGTCGTCCAGGTCGTGATCCGCGACGAGGAGGTCGCGCACCCGTTGCGGTCGGAGTATTGCCTGCGGGTCGTCGGGACGGTCCTCCGGCGGCCGGTCGGCAACGAAAACCCCAACCTTCCGACTGGCGAGGTCGAGGTCGTCGCCGACACGGTCGAGGTGCTCGGCGAGGCGGCGCCGCTGCCGTTCCCGGTCGAGGAGTACGAGTCGACGCAGGTCAACGAGGAGGTCCGGCTGCGGTACCGATACCTCGACCTCCGGCGCACCGAGATGGCGCAAAACCTTCGTCTTCGCGCCGACGTGACTCGGATCATCCGCGATGTGATGGCCGACCGCGACTTCCTCGACATCGAGACGCCGTATCTCACGCGATCAACGCCAGAGGGCGCCCGCGACTTCGTCGTGCCGGTGCGGTTGCAGCCGGGCAAGTGGTACGCGCTGCCACAGTCGCCGCAGTTGTTCAAGCAGCTGCTCATGGTGGCGGGGCTGGAGCGCTACTACCAGATCGCCCGCTGCTTCCGGGACGAGGACTTCCGGGCCGACCGGCAGCCGGAGTTTACCCAGCTCGACGTGGAGTGGAGCTTCTGTGACGTCGACGACGTGCTCCACCTGACCGAGCAGATCCTCGTACGCCTGTGGCGGGACCTGCTCGGTGTCGAGGTGACCACGCCGATCGCGCGGATGACGTACGCCGAGGCGATGCGGCGGTACGGCATCGACCGACCCGACTTGCGATTCGGATGTGAGCTGGTCGATTGCACCGAGTACTTCGCGGAAACGCCGTTTAGGGTCTTCGCTCCGAAGGGAGAGGACTTTCACGTCGGTGCGGTCGTCATGCCCGGCGGCGCCTCGCAGGCCCGGCGCGAACTCGACGCGTGGCAGGAGTGGGCCCGCTCGCATGGCGCCAGGGGGCTGGCGTACGTGCTCGTCGGAGACGACGGCGAACTCGGTGGTCCGGTGGCCAAGAACCTGTCGGAAACCGAGCGCGCCGGTCTGGCCGAGCACGTCGGAGCCAACCCTGGTGATTGCGTGTTCTTCGCGGCCGGCAAACGCTCCGACGCGCTCGGCCTGCTGGCCGCAACCCGACTCGAAATCGGCGAGCGCTGCGGCCTGATCGACGAGTCCCGGTGGGAGTTCGTGTGGGTCGTCGAGGCCCCCATGTTCGAGGCGACCGCCGACGGCTGGACGCCGGTGCACCACCCGTTCACCGCTCCGACCGAGGAGTGGGTCGACCGCTTCGAGAAACAGCCGGGCGAGGCACTCAGCCGTGCGTACGACATCGTGCTCAACGGCTCCGAGCTCGGTGGCGGCAGCATCCGAATCCATCGGCGCGACGTCCAGCAGCGGGTCTTCGAGGTACTCGGCCTGCCCGAGGAGCAGACCAAGGCTCAGTTCGGCTTCCTGCTCGACGCGTTCGCCTACGGTCCGCCGCCCCACGGAGGCATCGCGCTGGGTCTGGACCGGCTCTGTGCGCTGCTCGCCGGCACCGAATCGATCCGAGACGTGATCGCCTTCCCGAAGACAGCGTCCGGCGGCGATCCGTTGACCGGCGCGCCCAGTCCGATCACGCCGGCGCAGAGACGCGAGGCAGGGATAGACGCGAAGCCGGAGGAATCGGGTCAGACCTCCACAGGCGTATGACACAACGAGTTCCTCGAGGCGGGTAAGCGTTTCAGGATCGTTACCTCCTCTAGTCCGTTCCTGCTCAGGTGGTCGTCTAGAGTCCCGCACGGCGCACCGGAAGATCCCGGTGCCATGCAGCCCGAGCATGCGGCTCGAGAGAGGTGACCATGGCGCTGCCACCGATCGAGGCGGACGAAACGCTGCACCGCGTCGACGAGTTCAGGGAAGAGGCCAAGCCCGGTGCGATTCATGGCCGGTCGCCGATGCAGATCGCGTTCGAGCGACTGCGTCACGACAAGGTGGCGTTGGTGTCCGGCATCGTGGTCCTGCTTCTGGTTCTGCTGGGTGTGTTCGCGCCGTTGATCACCAGCGCCATGGATATCTGTCCGGATGCGGACTGCACCGACACGGCCGAGGCGATCGGCACCGGTGGCTACCCGGCGATCGGCCCGCCGTTGCACGCGTTCACCTGGGAGCATCCGTTGGGTCTGGCCCCGCACACCGGCTATGACAATCTGGCCCGGCTGCTGTATGGCCTGCGCACGTCGTTGTTCGTTGCCACCGTCTCGGCCGTGCTGGCGACGGTGATCGGGGTTGTGATCGGGCTGATCTCCGGGTTCGCGCATGGCTGGCTCGACCGGTCGATGTCGTTCGTGATCGACACGTTCTTGGCGTTTCCGTTCATCTTGGGGGCGCTGACCTTGGCCCCGATCATGACCGAGCGGTTCGCGGAGAACCCGACCGCGCTCAACTGGGCGTCGGTGTTCACGGTGATCGCCGTCTTGTCCATCCTCGGCTGGATGTATCTGGCGCGGATCGTCCGGGCCGAGGTGCTGTCGTTGCGGGAGCGGGAGTTCATCCAGGCGGCCCGGGTGATCGGCGTGCCGACCCGCCGGATCCTCTTCAAGGAGCTGCTGCCCAACCTGATCGCGCCCATCGTGGTGTCGCTCTCCTTGACACTGCCGACCTTCGTCGCGTTGGAGGCCGCACTGTCCTTCCTCGGGATCGGCATCACCGGAGTGCCGTCGCTGGGACAGACGATCAACGAGGCGACGCTCGACTACGACTTCTATCCGATCTACTTATGGGCGCCCATCATCACCGTGATGGTCCTGGTCGTCGCTTTGAACCTCTTCGGCGACTCGGTCCGGGATGCCTTCGACCCCAAGACACGACGATGACTGGACACATTTTGAGGTCGCGTCGTCAATCGAGAAAGGATGATCAATCCATGCGGTGGAAGAAACCAGCAACCACTGCCGCCGTCGGCGCCCTCGTGGCAGTGGCCGCGTGTGGTGGGGGCACCGACAGCAGCAGCACTGATACGGAATTCATCGAGGGCGGCGGCAAGGGCCAAACCATCGACATGACCCGCTCGGAGGGTCCGGCGCCGCCCGTCGAGGGCGCGGTCCAGGGTGGCACGATCGATGTCTACAGCGACGCCGGCCTCAACACGATGATGCCGTCCGAGGTCTACTACACCAACGCGGGCTCGATCGCGTCGAGCATGGTCATGCGGTCGCTCACTCAGTTTGTCTACGACAAGGAGACCGGGGACATCACCCTGATCCCGGATCTTGCCACGTCGTGGGAGAGCAGCAACAACAACACCGAGTGGACGTTCACGATCCGCCAAGGGATCAAGTACGAAAACGGCGATCCGGTGGAGATGGAGGACTACCTCACCGGCATCAAGCTCTCGATGGACCGCACCACCTTCCCCGAGGGAGCGACCTACAGCAACAACTTTTTCCTGCACGGCGGTTGCGACCCCAGCGACAAGGAAGTCTACGAGGGCTACTACACGAGCGGCCCTGATTACGACGGCGCCGAAATCGATGGCAACAAGCTCATCATCCACATGGCCTGCCCGTTCCCGGACATGCCGTACTGGGGATCCTTCTCAGCGATCGGCCCGATTCCTGAAGACGCCATCGACACCCAGGCCGAGCTGAAGGACTACGTCAACCACCCGTTGGCGACCGGGCCGTACATGTTCGACGAGTACACGCCGGAGAAGAGCCTGACGTTGGTGCGCAACCCGGAGTGGGATCCCAACTCCGACCCGGGCCGGCACGCCTACCCGGATCAGTACAACATGGACTTCGACGTTGACACGGCGAAGATCGACAACATCATGCTCGAAGACTCCGAGCCGTCGGCGCTGACCTTCGACGACGTGCAGGCCAGCACCTACCTGCGGATGAAGGAGTCCGATCCGGATCGGCTGGTGCCTGGTCCTGAGG